>DJMH01000047.1:9971-10264 GCA_002435305.1 Dehalococcoidia bacterium UBA6495 | reverse complement strand
CAAGATTTATCTGACTATCACGCACGTATTGTTCCTAACGGCATAACCCAGGAGACACTCCAGGAGTCAACCACTGACTTTGGGTCAGGTCCTTATACCCTTGGCGATCACAACCCGGCAGAAAGAACAGTGATGAATAAGTACGACAGTTATTGGGTTGAAGGGAAACCTTTCTATGATCAAATCATCATGTATTACATGCCTGAAGAAGCAACAAGAATAGAGGCTATAAAATCTGGTGCGGTCGATCTAATCGCAAGTTTCTCCCTATCTCAAGTTGAAGGGTTAAATGG
>DJMH01000047.1:0-9573 GCA_002435305.1 Dehalococcoidia bacterium UBA6495 | reverse complement strand
GGGAGTATTTTCAGCGACAAAAATGCTAGGAAAGCCCTTCAGTATGCTATCGATAGAGACTTTGTAAGGAAAGCAGTAACGTATGGATTCGGTGCCAATGCTAACGACCATCCAATCGGTACCGCAGATCCAATGTACTGGGCTGGACAACCTAAAATCAATCAAGATATTGAAAAGTCCCGCAGCTATCTTGAAGCTGCTGGATACAGCGACGCAAACCCAATGAGTTTTGAACTTGATGCATCAGACTTTAACCAAATGTTAGAGATGGCCCTCGCAGTAGAACAATCTGTTGAAGCCACCGGTCTACCTATTGAGATAGAAGTTGCAAAGCATGAAGAGTCCACATTCTGGGAGGCAATCTGGATGATGCCAGGAGGAACACCTGCTGTCACTTCTGCATGGAACGGACGCCCAGCAGCCCAGGCGGTCAGCGTAGCCCTGAAGGGTGGTGGGAGTTGGAATGAGTCGTATTTCAACAGTCCACGGCTGGATGAACTATTGGACCTGTCCGCGACTGAAATTGATTTTGCCAAAAGAAAAGCTTACTGGAAAGAAATACAGGAAATCCTCATAGAAGAGGTTCCCAGTGCATACCTCTTATACGTTCCCTCACTACTGGCCCATCAGTCTCACGTACAGGGAGCGAAAGCTCACCCTAACAACTGGGTCTTTTTTGAAGATTGGTGGAGCTCCTCTGAGTAGGCGCGTCAATACGTAAAACGCTGAACACGAACGCAGGTGATCCAGGCATTAAACAAACCTGGATCACCTACATTCGTTGCCGGATTATGTGATCTCAACCCAAGGAGTTTTGTAATATCCTAAGATTCCTCGTCATAAGACTAACTTTTATTGCCGTTACTCTTTTCTTTGTTTCAGTAGCTATATTTACAGCTACTGAGTTTCTACCCGGAGACGCAGCTTCTCTCCTTTTAGGCCAACAAGCCACTGAGAGTAATTTGAAAAACCTGCGCCATAACATGGGGCTCGACCGGCACCCAGTAGAAAGATATGCAGTATGGATCAAAAATGCTGTACAGGGCGATTTGGGAATGGCTGCTCGAGGCGGTGCTTCCATCAACAGCATGGTTAAAAGTAGGCTTCCGAACTCAGCTCTCCTCGCAGCGGTGGCATTCATTATAGCGGTCCCAACCTCATTGCTTGGAGGAGTCTTGGCAGGTACTCGACCAGACACAAAACTCGACAGGATACTCAGCATAGGAAGTCTCCTTGCAATTTCGATTCCAGAATTTATTATTGGTGTCATTTTAATGATGGTTTTTGCCACCAAACTTGGTTGGTTTCCATCCTCCAGTATTTTGCTACCTGGAGAAACTATTTTGGGTTCCCCCAAGATATTGGTGCTTCCAACCCTTACTATCACTGGGGCTTTATTTGCATATATATTGCGTATGGCTCGAGCCAACGTAATAGAGGTTATGGAAAGCAATTACGTCAGGACTGCCATATTAAAAGGCCTCAGTATGAGACGGGTTGTGTTTAAGCACGTCTTACCAAATGCCATGATCCCCACTATTACCGTAATAGCAAACAACGTCGGATGGATGTTTGGGGGAATCATTGTTGTTGAATTCGTTTTTGCATACCCAGGTATTGGAAGCCTGCTGATAATGGCCATCGATACCCGAGATATGCGAATGCTTCAATCTACAGCGCTAGTCATAGCTGCTATTTATGCATTCGCGAACCTCGCGGCGGACCTACTTTACGGCCTCTTGAATCCCAGAGTTAGAGTAGGACAATAAAATGAATGCAAGTACTGTGAGGGGAAAGTCAACGGCTGTTCAAATATTGGTAGTTACTCTTGCAAAAATCACTGGCCTTGTGAAAATACCACTTCGTACAAACAGCGGCCGAATAGGGTTGGTGATTATAGCCGTTTATTCCATCACAGTCATTTTTGGCCCATGGCTAACCCCTTATATTCCGACAGAATACGATTTGGACCATCGATTTGAATCTCCGTCCCTAAGTCACCTTTTTGGTACTGATCATAATGGTCGAGACGTTTTAAGTAGGGTCATAGCCGGCGCCAGATCTATAATTTGGATTTCTGTAATAGGTACAGCTATGGGAATTTTCCTTGGAACTATTATTGGTATTACGAGCGGATATCTAGGGGGATGGTTTGACCAAATAGCTATGAGGGCTATGGATTTTCTATTGTCCTTCCCGTCCTTACTGTTAGCTTTATTATTAATAACGATCGGCCTGCAGAGAACAGCACTAGATGAATCGTGGCTGATAATAGCTGTGATAGGAATAGCATTTACTCCTAATAACAGCCGTGTTATTAGAAGTGCTGCTCTCACAATAAAACCACTAGAATTCGTTGAAAATGCACGTCTTAGAGGTGAACCGTTATACCACATCGTGCTTAAGGAAATTTTGCCAAACATAATTCCTGTCATTGGAGTTGAGGCAAGCCTAAGGCTCAGTTTCGCTTTATTGTTGACCGCATCTCTAGGATTCTTGGGACTCGGAGTGCAGCCACCGCAACCAGACTGGGGGCTTATGGTCAATGAAAGCCGAAGTCATCTAGCTCTAGCACCTTGGGCCTCGTTGGCTCCTGCATTCGCGATGGGTACACTTGTCATAGGGGTTAATTTATTCGCTGACGGTATCAGACAATCTCTTCAGCTCCCTGAGGATCGAGGTCAGAAGTAATGAATAAAGAACCATTGCTTAAAGTAGAAAAATTATCAGTAACATTCTTTACACCTAGAGGTACGGTTATCGCTGTAAGAGAGGCCTCTTTTGAGGTTTCGAGAGGCGAGGTACTAGGGATTGTAGGGGAGTCAGGATGCGGCAAATCAACTGCAGCATTCGCTGTAATGGGATATTTGCCAACGACGGCGGAAGTAGGGGGCTCAATATCATTCGAGGGACGGGACATATCAACCTTGTCCAAAGAAGATTTGAGGGAACTGAGAGGCAACCGAATCGCCATGGTATATCAAGACCCGACCACATCGTTAAATCCTTCCATGAAGATCGGGCTCCAGGTAAAAGAAGTAATCTCGGAACATTTAAACCTAGACCAAATAGACACCGACAACAAAGTGGTGGAGTTATTTGAGAGTGTGGGATTAGCGGATGCAGACCAAGTGGGAGACAGGTATCCCCACGAATTGAGCGGAGGAATGCAACAGCGAGTGATGATCGCTATGGCTCTAGCATGTGACCCTGATCTGTTAATAATGGACGAACCCACAACCGGCCTAGACGTGACAACTGAAGCAACCATACTGGACCTCGTGGCAAGCCTAAAAGAGCGTGTAAACGCGGGCATACTTTATGTCACCCACAATCTCGGGGTTATGGCCCGAGTAGCCGATCGAGTCGCAGTTATGTACGCCGGCCAAACAGTTGAACAGTCCAACGTAAAAGATTTATATGCCAATCCTAAGCATCCATATACCTCTGGTCTTCTTTCCTGTGTTCCTAAGCCTCCAGGAGATGGCGAAATTTCCTCAAGGTTAAAAAGAATCCCAGGATTTGTTTATTCATCGCAAGAATCTGACGTCAGTTCTTGTTTGTTTGCAGAACGCTGCCCACTTGCGGATTCGGAGTGCACAACCTCTGCTCCTGCTGTGGAATTTTTCGATCAAAACTCTCAAGTGAGATGCATTCATAGCGACAAAGTCGAACCCGAGACATGGGGAGGAGTCGATGAAAGAATAAGCCGTAAAGATGTTGCTACCCCAACAGTGTTGACCGGGCATGGAATAACACACCAATATGGAAAGCGCCGAAAGAAATATATGGCTTTTGGACCTGATATGGATTTGCCAGTCAGAGCCCTCAATAAGATTGATTTTGAAATGCCGCAAGGTAAAACATTAGGAATCGTAGGGGAAAGCGGGTCTGGAAAATCAACACTAGCCCGGGCTGTGGTGGGCCTGATAAAGGTCCAAGATGGATCGCTGCAGTTAAATGGCAATGAATTAGAAAAAACGGTGGAAAACCGTTCGAACGAAGACAAATCGGCAATACAAATGGTTTTCCAAAACCCGACTGCCTCACTAAACCCTAAACTCAAAATAAAAAAGACTCTAATCCGATCACTTATGCGTTTTTCAAAGTTGACTAAACAGGGAAGTGAAGAAAGAGCTGCAGCTTTAATGGAAGAGGTAGGGTTAGACCCAAGTTATTTGGAAAGACTGCCATCTGAACTTAGTGGAGGAGAGCAGCAAAGAGTTGCTATAGCTGGGGCTTTTGCTACGAATCCTGAAATAGTAGTAGCTGATGAAGCTGTATCAGCATTAGACGTTTCAGTACAGGCTCAAGTCTTAGGACTTCTTGAAGATCGGCAGCAGGAATTAGGCAATTCGTATCTTTTCATAACTCACGACCTTGGAGTTGTGAGGTACGTGTCAGATGAGATAATGGTGGTCTATGCAGGTCATATAGCAGAATATGGCCCTTCTGAGGCCGTTCTAAGCAGCCCATCCCACCCTTATACTGAAGCCCTGTTATCGGCGGCTCCCATACCAGATCCGACGGCGAAACCTAATCCGCTTAGATTGGAAGGTGCTGTCCCAACCATGCGTGAAGAATTCACTGGCTGTTTCTTTGCCAGTCGATGCCCACGCAAATTAGGTTCTATCTGTGACACGGAAGCCCCACCAGTACAGAAAATATCTGCCGATGATAACCATGTAATAAACTGTCACATCCCCTTCGCAGATCTGACAAAAATTCAAACCTGAGGCACAAAAAAATCTTTGATAAATTCGTTTTTAGCCTCTCCCAACGTAAGGCATCTGAGTTGCCATTATCGTAACGAACTGAATATTGGCATCGAGGGGTAGGTTTGATATGTACAATACGGTTTCACCTACGTGATCGACATTAAAAGTCGGTTCAGGCATAGTTTGACCGTTTGCTTGCAATGCTCCACCCTGCATCCTGGCAGTCATAGGGGTAGCTGCATTGCCAACATCTACTTGGCTACAGGCAATGTTGTATTTTCGACCGTCTAAAGATATCTGTTTTGTAAGACCTGTAACGGCATGCTTAGTCGCAGTGTAGGCAACAGCATCAGGCCTGGGAGTATGAGCAGAAATTGAACCATTATTAATGATTCTTCCCCCCTGTGGTGTTTGATTTTTCATTATTCTTATTGCGTGCTGAGCGCAAACAAAACTACCGGTGAGGTTAGTGTCAACAACGCGTTGCCAGTCTCCTACCGGAAGATCTTCCATATTCATTCTTGGAGATCCAATACCAGCATTATTGAAAAGAACATCCAATCTGCCAAAAGTAGCTTCAGCCTTTTCAAAAAGAGCGGCCACAGAATCCGGGCTGCCAACATCCGTAGAAACAGCGATAGCCCTTGAATCATCTACGCCAGCCTCAGCAATAGTTTCTTCTAGGGGTTCTATTCGACGACCAGCCAGAACAACTGAGTAACCGTCCCCCAGCAACTGCAACACCGAACTTTTACCGATACCTGTGCCTGCGCCTGTAACCAGCGCCACCTTTCCATTAGATGCCATGAATAGAACTCCTTATTTAAGTGATTAGCGAACGGATTTTAACGGAAATGAATGGGAAGGTCACTCCAGGCAATGAATCAGCGATGAGCAGTCACCTATAGTTGTGATCAAAGAAGAGGATCAATCCAGTAATTTTTCAAAAGCTTTCCGCAAACGTAGTCCAACTTCCCCCAGCCTTTCTGGAGAGTTACCACTAAAAGCAAGCCTTATGTGATTCTCATGAAGAGACGGATCTTGGTAAAACAAAGAACCATCGGGGAATATTACACCTTCCTCCGCCGCAGATTTTGTCAATGCTGCCGAGTCAACACCTATACACTTCGGCCACAGGAAAAATCCCCCTCCAGGCTCAATAAATTCCAAGTAATTTGAACAATGCTGAGTCAGGGAGTTAATGAGGGCTTTGCATTGGGACTTGTATAAACTTCTCATTTCTTTTACGTGACTGGAATATTCAGATGATTCTATAAACCTACTCACTGCCGTTTGTATGAAAGGAGCATTGCCCATATCAGACCTAGTTTTTTTGATGGCATCGATAGCCTCAGAGGAACCTTGCAACCAACCTAATCTAAGCCCTGTGGCAATAGTTTTACTGAAAGTGCCCATACGTAATACCCCTTCCCCACTGTTCATAGAATACATATCAAGCGGAGGCGCATTTTCAAAAAACAACCCACTGTAAGTAGAATCCTCTAAAATCATAATTCCATTTTCTAATGCCAATTGGCCGATCATCCGACGATTATTTTCAGACATAGTTACACCGGTAGGATTATGGAAATCATCTATGGTGTATATTCCTTTAATTACTTCACCACTTCGCCCACACTTTGCTACTATTTCCTCAATTGCCTGATAGGACATACCCTCCGCGGTCATTGGTACCTCTATGATTTTTCCTTGATACTTAAGAATGGTCTCAACGGTGCCAGAGAAACTTGGGCCCTCTACCAGAACAATATCTCCAGGGTTTAAAAAAGTGGCGCAAAAACTTTCCATGCACCCAGATCCACCATTAAAAAGTATGAAATTATCGGGAGTTTGAGACAAAGAAGTAAATCCATTGCTCGGGTCATTTAACAATTCTCTTAAATCAATCTTCCCCCTGCCATACTCATACTCCATCTCCCCATATCTACCGGAAGATAAAACGTTGGAAAAATGATTTGCCAAAGATGCCATGGGTATCCTTTCAGGTACAGGCATACCAACGGCAAGGTCTATGGGATCAGGATGAGCAGATGGAATTTCCCATCTGCTTTCTGTTTCAGCACCGGCACCTAAAGCCGTGGCTCCAGCCGAAAGAATCTTTATAACATCAAAGTTAGTGTCGATCATGGAATCCCTCATTGCTACAAATAATTAAATAATTGTACCGCGTGGATTGATAATCAAACAGGCCTAAAAGGTACGCCTTGCATTCTTGAATTAGAAAGTGTCTTCACTTTCGTTATAATGGGCAAAAGTTTCGTTATAATGGCAGAAATTAACTAGGGAAATGCTATGAAATCAGAAAGAAAACTTGTAGCCCACTTGATGAGGAGAGCAGGATTTGGAGCCACCCCTCAAGATTTAGACGACCTTACATCGGACAAATCTTATGAGGAAATTGTAGATGACTTGGTGACGCCAGAAAGGTTTGAACCGATCGATACGTCTTATGTGGAGCGATATTATACAGGAGAACCGGTAGCTGTTCATGTGGGGAAATGGCTTTATAGAATGGCCAACACCGAAAGACCCCTAGAAGAGAAAATGTGCCTATTTTTGCATCACATATTCCCTGTTGCATGGGGGAAAAGTGAGCATGGTCCGTCTTTATATAGAGAGATAGAGATGTTCAGGAGTACAGGATTGACAAATTTTAAAAATATCCTACTCCGGCTGTCTCAAGATCCAGCCATGCTTTTTTGGCTCGACAATCATGAAAATCACAAAGATGAAATAAATGAAAATTATGGGAGAGAACTTTTAGAACTATTCTCCATGGGAGTTGGTAACTACACGGAAGATGACATAAAAAATGCTTCTAGAGCATTTACAGGGTGGACTTTCAGGCAGCCATTATCCCTTTACCCATATGGACATCACCATGCTGATTTCGAATTCATTCCTGAAGATCATGATTATGATGAGAAAGTATTTCTTGGACATGTTGGTAATTTTGACGGGGAAGACATAATAGATATCATCGTGGAACAAAATGCAGCAGCGAAATTCCTATCACGACACCTGTACAATTTTTTTGTGGAAGATGAGGTTCAAGTACCTTCATGGGAAACAATAGAACCTAAAAACCCCCAGGCCATTGAAGAACTATCCAAAGCCTACATGGAATCCAATGGAGACATGAGACACATATTGAAGACATTGTTTAATTCAGATTTTTTCAAAAATTCTTTGATCTTGTCCAAAGTAAAAAGTCCCACAGAACTTATAGTTGGGGTAATTAAGCAAACAGGTGAATTCAACACTCCGACTCCAGGAATTCACGAGTTTGCAGTCACCACCCTCAATGGATCTGCATTTGAGGGACCACTTGCTATTATGGGCCAAAGACTCATGAATCCACCCACCGTAGAAGGCTGGCATACTGGATCGGAATGGATCGACTCAGGCACGTTAAGTGAAAGGATAGGATTTGTTGAAAAACAGTTTGCAGATCCTACGAAACCAGGAGTTTCCCAAATGGTGAGCCGGGCTGGAAGTTTGGATGACAATCCGTCTGAGCTAGTAGACAGATGCCTAGATCTACTGGGAGCGGTAAACGTACGCCAAGAAACCTACCAATCCCTAACAGATTATGCTCAAGAACTTAAAGAATTAGAGGATTCTGCTGGAGTTCATAATCTCATCCAGATGACGGCGTCTACCGTCGATTACCAGTTTGCATAGAGCATAAAGAGAGGTAACCAAAATGACCACTGAAACTAAAGAAAAAACGCTTGTCGTAATCCAATTGACTGGCGGTAATGATTTTATGAATACTATAGTCCCTTATAACAATGAACATTATTACGATGCTCGAAAAAAAATTGTAATCGGTCAGAATGATGTATTACCAATTAACGAAACATTGGCCATCAACAATAATGCCAGGCCTTTAAAAAGACTATTCGATGAAGGAAAGGTGGCAATAGTTCAAGGAATCGGATACCCAAACTCAAACAGATCTCATTTTCGTGGAATGGATATATGGCATACTTGCGAACCTAACAGAGTTGGTAGTGAAGGATGGTTAGGGTTAGCCATAAAGGACCTAGATCCGAAAAGTGAAAATGTCCTAACTGGAGTTAATATAGGTCAAGGGCTACCTAGGGCTATGTCTGTCGCAGGGGTACCTATAACCTCGGTAGGAGATTTAGAAGGCTATGGGGTGATGAATAAAATAGAGCAGGAGCGATTAAAGGAAAGGTCCCTGCAAGCCTTCAAAGACATTTACGGGCAAGCTATCGGAAGTGGACAGGTAGCTGAATATATTGGTAAAACCGGATTAGATGTTTTAAAAGGGGCCGACTTACTGGCAAATGTGGCCACTCAGTACAAATCCTCTGTTGAGTATGCTGACAACTCTATAGCGAAAAGTTTGAGAGACGTGGCTCGGGTACATTTTGCTGATTTAGGTACCAGGGTTTTTTATACCAACCATGGTGGATACGATACTCACGCCAATGAAATGCCCACACATCCCAAATTATTGAGCGATCTAAGTGGAGCCATCTCTGATTTTATGGATGATCTAAAAGAACATGATGCGGCCGATGATGTTGCCATACTGGTCTTCACAGAATTTGGTAGGCGAATGAGAGACAATGGCAGTGGCACCGATCATGGATCAGGGGGAGGAGCCTTCCTAATAGGTAACAATGTGAAAGGAGGACTTTATTCAGAATATCCCTCTCTAAACCCTAACGACTGGGAACATGGAGAAGATTTAAAACACACTATAGATTTTCGTGGAATATATGGCACCGTATTGGAGCAGTGGCTAGGACTCGATGCGAAGCCAATTGTAAAGGGCGAATTCGAGCAGATAAAACCTTTT
>DJMH01000051.1 GCA_002435305.1 Dehalococcoidia bacterium UBA6495 | reverse complement strand
TCATTTTTTTTGTCGGGGTTTTTATTACAAAAGTGAATTTACTTGCTGTTTTTGGCATTAGCTCGCTAATTGTGTCTTACCTAACATTTGTTTGGCCGACTTCCTTTAAGAGGCCTACTATACTTTTGGGCAAGTTTGGGGCCTGGTGTGGAGGACTGTTCAAGAAGACAGATAAATAGGCGGGTTTATAAAAAGTATAAAGGTATCACCTGAACTATGGATGTATCCATCCTATTTGCCTTTACAGCCGGGACAGTAGCAGCATTTAATCCTTGCGGTGCTGCTATGTTTCCAGCCTATGTTGGATTTCATTTAAGTAAATCTTCTTCTTCACTTTCTCCTTTATTTATTTTGCTAAAAGGTTTAGCCATTGGATTTACACTCACCATAGGTTTTGTTGTTGTATTCGGTGTTTTCGGGATTTTTCTGGCATTGGGATTTAGGTTGTTTGGATCATTACTGCCTTTCATAGGGTTGGGTATTGGAGCATTTATTTTTCTGGCGGGTCTTTGGTTACTCCTGATGAAACGAAGCTTGGCTATCGGGTTTTTGGGGAATTTATCTTTCGGGTCGTTTCAGGGAATTAATCAAATATTTATGTTCGGTATAGCCTACGCTCTTGCCTCTTTGAGTTGCGCTTTGCCTGTTTTCCTATCTGCTGTAGGAATTGTGGTGGGATCTGGGGTATCGGCCACCGGGGTCGTGAATGTTGTGGTGGGATCGCTTGCCTATAGCCTAGGCATGGGTTTGATAATGATGTCTGTCACCGTGGCTGTACTATATTTCGAGGATGCTACCCAACGTTTGGTTGGTATGTTGATTCCTTATGTTGAGGTGATAGGTAAATTGTCGATGGTAGCAGCAGGGACTTACATCGTGTTGTATTGGACGATTGGCGATGGTGCTGAGTTGTTGCGATATCGGTGGGGAAATATTTAAAAGCGTCGGGATGGAACCGGAGTGCCATCCCGTGTTATCAACATAATTGTGTTGATTATTCTGAAACTACTGGGTTGCTTAGTACTCCTACACCGCTAATTTCTATCTCTACGGTGTCTCCTGGATGAATGTCACCAGGGGTGCCTGGAGTACCAGTCATTATTACGTCTCCGACCTCTAAAGTTATGACTGCACTGACATATTCGATGATTTTGGTCACTGGGTGTAATAAATCAGATGTGTTTTGATTCTGCTTTTCTTCCCCGTTTACCCTGCATATTACCTGTATGTTTGTTGGGTCAAGGTCTGTTGTCATCCATGGCCCAATCGGACCGAAGGTATCTGAAGATTTAGCCCGTGCCCATTGCAAATCGTTTTGTTGCCAATCTCTAGCTGAAACATCGTTGCCGCAGGTGTAGGCAAAGACATAATCAAGCGCGTTGGCCTGAGTAGCCCCTTTACATTCTTTCCCAATTACTAAGGCTAATTCTGCCTCGGGTTGTATTTTGACACCTTCATCGATAGCAATTTTGGGTATTACGATATTGTCTCCGGGCCCGACAACAGTTGTGGATGCCTTGAGAAATGGTTCCGGAGCTGCTGGACCTGGCCGGCCGCCAAGATGACTTTTATAGTTGAGCCCAATGGCAACTATTTTGTTGGGTGATACGGGTGATAATAATTTTACGTCACCCAAAGAGAAGGTCTTACCTGTTGTTTGGTAAGAGCTGAAAGGGGCGTTGGATATTTCAGATATTGTTTCTTCTTCTAAAACTCCAAAAGAAGAATCGCCGTTATTTTGAAACCTTACAAAATTTGTCATTTTGCTCTCCTTAGACTGAGGTTGTTTATGAACTTTATATTGATCGTGATTCGAAAGTATGGGCGTCAGTTTAACTGATAAGTTAAAGTGGTTCCAAGAAACAGACCTTATTTTTTGTGTGTTACCGAAACTTTAGTGGCAATACCACCCCTGACCTTATATTCCAGTTCTATGCTCATCTCTTCAGGTTTACTGCAGTTTACGAGATCCCTGATTATCTTGTTTGCAGCGTGCTCCTGCACAATTCCAACCCCAGTAAATCCCATCAAATAATATTTTAGTGACTTGAGTTCAAGGCATAAATTAGAAGGTACATATTCAATAGTTAGCTTTCCAAAGTCTGGTAGCCCGGTCCAGGGACAAACAGCGGTGAATTCTTCCGTTGTTATGAATACTTTGGTATCGGACCCGGAATATTCATAATCAAACGCTATCAATAACTCGGGATTTATCGAATCTTCGGAAACGATTTCAATTTTGTCATCCAGTGACTCGTACGCGGTTTGCAATTCTTCTATCGAGGGCATAATCACTCTCCATTATCGCATTCGTCTGTTAATCTTTTAATTGTAACAACGAAATGCCATATTAAACGGATATTGTGTATAAATACTCTGTTATGTGAGAAATTGCATGGACGCACTTTTAGAAGTAGAAAATGTAACAAAGTCTTACGGTAGGAACCGTGTTCTTCATAAACTGTGTCTCTCCGTAGAACCTGGTGAAGTAGTGGTTATTAGAGGTATCAATGGTTCTGGCAAAACCACTTTGTTGTCAATCATAGCCTCTTTAGTCTCAAGCGATTACGGCATGGTAAAAATACTGGGGCAAGACCTACGGTCAAATCCTCATAGAGTTAGGTCTGATTTGGCTTTTGTCGCACATCAGCCCTTTCTATATTCGCAACTTACAGTAAAAGAAAATTTAGAATTTTTTGGTCGCTTGAATTCGGTAGATAACTTGGATAGTACGATTTTGGAGAAAGCAGCACTCATCGGACTCTCAAACAGACTAGGTAGTAAGATTGCCACCCTGTCGCATGGTTACATCAAAAGAGTGGCAATTGCCAGGGCGCTTCTTCATTCCCCTAAAATATTACTGTTTGATGAACCGGAATCAGGTTTAGATCAAGATTCTTTGAGATTATTTGAAAAAATCATTGGTGATCAATTAGAGAGTGGCAAGTCAATAGTTATGACTACGCATGCATCTCAAATTTCATATAGAGGTAGAGTTCGCAACCAACGCATATCAAAAGGGATGCTGGTGGATGATATTTTTTAACCCTCTTAAGACATATTTTTATCACCTGTTTGTACTGGTAAGGAAAGATTTCTTACTTGAAATCAGAAGTAAAGATGTAATTCTGCCAGTTTTTATCTTCTCCTTGTTGGTTGTTGTGATATTTAATTTTGCGCTTGAATCAACCCCGAACACTGTCAACTTAATAGTCCCGGGGATTCTTTGGGTTTCTATAATGTTTGGTGCCATGGTGGGGTTTAACAGGATGCTTCTAGCTGAAACAGAAGGTGGTGCCTTCCATGGCCTGCTGGCTTCACCGGTAGGTAGGGATGTCATTTTTTTCGGTAAAGTGCTATCTAATGTGATGTTTTTAATAGTAATTGAATTAATACTCGTTCCAATTTTGATCGTATTGTTCAATGTGACGCTATCTCCTCTGAACATGCTTTGGATTTCTTTACCGGCCCTTTTTGGAATTTCATTGTGTGGGATGTTATTTGCGACGATATCTATGAATATGAGAGCGAAGGAGGTTATGTTACCCATCTTATTTCTTCCTGTGGTGGTGCCCATCATTTTGGGTGCCGTAGAGTCGACGCATTCAATAATGAATGGTGGCAATTTGGACCAAAACCTTCGGTGGATAGCCCTGATGATTGTTTTTGATGTGATATATGGTGTGCTTGGGCCAGCCTCTTTTACTATGATTGTTGAAGATTGACCTGTTAGGGCTTAGATAAGATATTTTAGGCTAAACGGTCTAAATTTAGATTGTGAACACAAACACAACATTGACACTATAAAAACTCGGTTGATATATTTTCTGACGGTACTGTACATTAGCCCTTGAATAGCTATTGACACTGATCATACTAAGATATGTTTTTAAGGGCTGATTTGATGTAGTTCGGTACAATGAATTTTACATGTTTTGGTAGTTGCAAATTGGCTGCCACTGAAAAGAAGTTTTTCGGGAGGGTAAATTGAAGAAGCAGGACTTTGTCGTCCGATTTGCTGGGGAAGGTGGACAAGGGGTGGTTACATCTGCAGAAGGACTTGCTCAGGCGATGGCACAGTCTGGATATAATGTCCAGACTTTTTCTACCTTTCCTTCCCAGATTAAAGGTGGGCCCACTTGGACCCAGACTAGGATATCAACCAGTACTGTGCTTAGCTCCGGTGATGAACTGGACGTATTGGTTGCTTTCAATCAATACGCTTACGATAGTCACAGGGATGAGGTGGCCGATGACGGTGTGATTATTTACAATTCCGGGGAATTTGAAATAGATGCTTCTGATAAAACATTAGCAATGGATTTTGATGAACTAGCCAAACAGACCGGTAATAACCGAGCCGCAAACTTCGTAGTGATGGGAGCGCTAGCTCAATTGGTGGACGTTCCTATCAGCATACTTGAAGAATTTAACAGGCAACGGTACTCAAGAGGGCGCCCTGGTGACCAACAAATTATCGATTCCAATAATATGGCTCTTTCATTGGGGTCGGCGGAGGCTGAGAAGAGTGGATTTAATTTAGGGGAACTATCAGACCCCATTAAGCCAGAAGGAGAACAAGTGCTCTTGAATGGTAACCTAGCTTTTAGCATTGGTGCTGCCCACGCTGGGCTCGATGTATTTGTTGGCTACCCAATTTCTCCAGCAACCCCAATTCTCCTTTGGATGGAGCAGAATCTGGTTGGAGAAGGTAAATTTGTATATCAATCTTCGTCTGAAATCGAATCTATCACTAGTATCCTTGGAGCCGGATACGCTGGGAAAAAAGCGATGACTAGTACCGCAGGCCCTGGATTCACCTTGATGGGTGAAGGGATAGGCCTAGCTTGGATGGCGGAAATTCCTCTAGTCGTTATAGATGTACAAAGAGGTGGACCTTCAACTGGATTACCCACAAAAACTGAACAATCAGATTTGCTTACTGCTTTATATCCCGGGCATGGAGATATGAAAATGCCCGTGATAGCTCCCGGCACCGTGGAGGAATGTTTTGTGGCTGGAGTCATGTCTGTTAACTGGGCAGAAAGATATCAAGGTCCGGTAGTTGTACTGAGTGAAATGGCCCTATCTGAGAGAAGACAGAATATCCCAAGACCTGATCTGAAATCTCTTGTTTCTGAAAAGAGAGAAGTCTACGCAGGGACAAACGGCTATCTTAGATACGACGGATGGGACCTATCTCCTATGCCTTTGCCGGGAGGGCCCGGCAGCTATGTTGCTAATGGAAGCGAACATGATGCGATGGGAGACACAACTCATTTGCCGGCACGACATATACAGATGACGGAAAGACGTTTCGGCAAACTTAAGCTTTTGAATGA
>DJMH01000056.1:16494-16642 GCA_002435305.1 Dehalococcoidia bacterium UBA6495 | reverse complement strand
CGTCCTGAACGTAGCGCGTCTGCCATTCCGCCACTTCGGCACGAATACTAACCCTAATGTACCTCAAAGTCACCCAGTCTGGTGGGCGATAGAGGACTCGAACCTCTGACCTCCTGCGTGTGAAGCAGGCGCTCTAACCAGCTGAGCT
>DJMH01000056.1:0-16240 GCA_002435305.1 Dehalococcoidia bacterium UBA6495 | reverse complement strand
AATTTTTGGTGCGTCCTAGTGGACTCGAACCACCGACCCCTACCATGTCAAGGTAGTGCTCTAACCAACTGAGCTAACCGCCCTATAACTACATATTGAATTCAAGCACAAGAGCCCATTGGGTTCCCTGGCTACGGCTGGATTTGAACCAGCGACCTAGCGCTTATGAAGCGCCCGCTCTAACCCCTGAGCTACGTAGCCATGTAGTCCCGAAGACTAATAAAATATAATATCCACTATAAGAGGTGTCAAACAATGGATTCCACTAGAGGACATATTTTCCAAGCCGAAGCCATTTTAAATAAAGCGAATACTCAATTGCAGGAATTGCTTGTAAAATTAGCAACCTCGATAAAAACCTTTCCTGGCTTCTTGGATATGGATACTGTGCAGGCAATAGAATTGGAGCCGATTGTCGGATTTCCCGATAGAGGTTGTATAGTTGTAACTCCCGAAGGGTTTTTGAAGGAATTGGTACTTTCTATACTGCCGGGAGCAGCGACTTTGGGGGGCTATGAACAATCCGAACAATTGAAAGATTTAGATTTGCCTTCACAGGAGGAAACGGTATACCTTTACTGCGCAATCAATGTTTTGGTGGAATGGATCGAGGCTAACTAATTCTTAGGTAAAGGTATTTGTAAATGGGTAATATAGGGATAACTACATTTCCGACCGATTATTCGATTGATATTGCAATTTTGGCATCTAAAGCTGAAGAAACTGGGTTTGATTCTTTGTGGGTCGCAGAACATCCCGTATTGCCTGTAGGTTCTGAGACTCCCTGGCCCGGACCGGGTGGTGTAATACCAAAAAAATATGCTGATGTGGCTGACCCCTTTGTAGCCTTGGGGCGGGCATCTGCCGTTACAGAAAACCTTCTTTTAGGAACGGGTATATGCCTGGTTCCTGAAAGAAATCCTCTCTTGTTAGCTAAAGAGGTTGCCACCTTAGACATGTATACCAAGGGAAGATTTTTGTTTGGAATCGGAGCCGGCTGGTTAGAAGAAGAAACGGATATCATGGGAGGGGATTTTTCCCATCGCTGGACTCAAACTAGAGAATCAGTAATGGCAATGAAAGAACTCTGGACCACAGTCGAAAGTGAATATCACGGAAAATATTACGATTTCCCCCCGGTTTATTCCTTTCCTAGGCCTGTACAAAGGCCTCACCCTCCAATATATCTAGGAGGTCACGCAAAAAATGTATTCAAAAGAATTGTAAGCTGGGGTGATGCCTGGATGCCTAATAGGATCACGCCTGATGGAATTGAAAACGGTAAAAATCAACTAAAAGAACTTTGTGATGAATCAGGTAGAGACGTTTCTTCAATAGGTATAACAGTTTATGGTGCTACACCTGACCCAAGTGTGGTAAACGAACTTTTCTCTGCTGGCGCTGAACGAGTGGTTTTGACAATTGATAGTGTGGGGGAACCGGAGGCTTTAGCTCAATTAGAAGAGCACGCTAACAAATTCTTATAGAGGTTTGTGAAACGCAGTATTTGATCCTCAGACTTCTGTTATACTTCACGGAGGCATCTCCCTGTGAAGAGTCCGTGTTTAGAGGTTCGGGCCCTCATTGAGGAGAAATTTTTTTGCCCAAAATATCTAGGTTTCCCAAGTTGAGTAATTTATTGATACTAGTTGAGGAGATTTGCTAATGCCCGCCTATGCCATCCTCGGTGCCCAGTGGGGTGATGAGGGTAAGGGTAAAATCATCGATTATCTGTCGAGACGAGCAGATATTGTGGCTAGGTTCTCTGGTGGCAATAACGCGGGGCATACAGTTATAAATGATTTAGGTGATTTCAGTCTCCATTTGGTTCCTTGTGGCATTTTCAGTGACGGCGTTATGAATGTTATAGGTAATGGGGTCGTTGTGGACCCCGATGTCTTAATTGAAGAAATGGAGACTTTGAAACAAGGTGGCATAGATGTGAGTCGCTCCTTAATGGTTAGTGAAAGGGCCCACCTAATAATGCCTTACCATGTAATGTTGGACACCTTAGCTGAAAGGGAGCGGGGCGACTTTGCAATTGGTACCACAGGAAAGGGCATTGGCCCTGCCTACAGTGACAAAACATCTAGAACGGGTATAAGGGCGGCAGATCTTTTGGATTTGGAAGGTTTAAGGCACCGCCTGGAAGAAGTTCTTCCCTTCGTGAATAGAGTATTGACTAAGGTGTATGAGGTTGATTCCGTATCTATAGACTATATTTTGGATAAAAGTAGGATGTGGAAAGATTTTCTGGGACCTCTTATAAAACCAGTAGGTAGATATGTAAATGAGGTATTGGATTCGGGTGGTACTGTAGTCCTCGAGGGAGCCCAGGGTATATTGCTCGATCTAGACCATGGGACTTATCCTTTTGTCACCTCGTCAAGCCCCACCATTGGAGGTGCTAGTACTGGGTTGGCAATTCAACCAAAACAAATCACAAATGTGCTTGGTATATTCAAAGCCTACAATACAAGAGTTGGCTCTGGGCCATTTCCTACAGAGTTATTTGATGATGTCGGTGAAGGTATTCGTACAATAGCCAAGGAATTTGGTACGACAACAGGACGCGCAAGGCGGGTAGGGTGGTTTGACGGGGTACTTGCGAGTTATAGCAATAGGATTAATGGATATACTTCCGCTGTAATCACGAGATTGGATGTTTTAGATCATCTGGATTCATTAAATATCTGTGTGGGGTACAAATTAGATGGGGACATTCTTGACGAACCTCCTGGAGGAGTCGCCGCGTTAGAAAAGTGTTCACCTGTTTATGAGACTTTGGATGGATGGGATGTCCCTACTGCGGGCATATCGAACATATCGGAGCTGCCGACTAATGCTCGAGTTTATGTGGATCGTTTAGAGGAGTTGATTGGCTGTCCGGTGGATATTATATCCACTGGTCCTCATAGAGATCACACCATAATGGTGAGGGATATATTAATTTCCTAGAACGGCCTGGCTGATTGGCTGATAGCTAGGAAATGGGTAAGTCCACATCATATTTGTCCATTACGGGGTTAAACGTAGACACGAAATCTTCATCTGGATCGCAAAGCGGCAATCTGTTGGGTCCAGCATTAAATCCGGCTCTATTGGCAGCATATTTGATTGGAATTGGGTTGGTCACCCAAAAGAGAGCCTTGAAAATTGGGAGTAAGCGCTTGTGCTCAGAAGCAGCACTTTCTATATTGCCTTCAAGAATAAGCCCCATCATAGTTTTGATCTGGTTTCCGTAGAGGTTAGCTGCCACACTCACGACTCCATGCCCTCCAACACACATGATAGGAAATGTTTCGTCGTCATTTCCAGACCACACTCTGAATCCATCAGGTGCCTTGTCGATAATATTGGTGATTTGAACATAATCACTCGAGGCTTCTTTCACCCCCACGATGTTATCTATTTCGGCTAGTCGCAAGGTGGTTTCTGTTGTCATGTTCAGGGCGGTCCTGGATGGGACGTTGTACAGTAACCCAGGAAGAGAAGTGGCTTCCGCTATCGCCTTGAAGTTTTGGTAAAGGCCTTCTTGAGTTGGTTTGTTGTAAGCAGGAACGGTTAGAAGCAATCCGTCGGCTCCGACCTTTTCTGCCTCAATGGATAGTTCTACAGATTTTCTATGGTTATTATCGGTGGTTCCGGCGATTACTGTGGCAGTGTCCCCCACAGCCTCTTTCACTTCCGCGAATAACTGCACCTTTTCGTCGTCTGACATTGACGGGGATTCTCCAGTAGTTCCGCCTATGACCAATCCGTCCGTTCCCGAAGCAACCAATCCCTTTGCGAGTTTTCTAGCTTGAGGGAAGTTAATATTACCGTCTGAATCAAACGGGGTAATCATAGCCGTTAGAAGTCTTCCGAAATCTGCCATTTTGCTATTTCCTCCAGTTGCTCTCTGAAACCACGTCGCGTTTCATCATTTCTTCCGCTATCTGAATAGCATTGAGTGCCGCGCCCTTTCTTAAATTGTCACAGACAACCCACATAGCTATTCCGTTCGGGTGTGAGATATCCTTTCTGATTCTGCCCACTAGTACATCATCACCCCCCGCCGCGTCTATAGGCATAGGATACACGTCAGAGAATGGGTCGTCCACAATTTTTATCCCAGCCTGGTTTTCCAATATTTCCTTTATTTCCTGAGGCGATATTGGTTGCTCAAATTCAATGTGTATCGCTTCACTATGACTGACTGCAACTGGAACTCTTACACATGTGGCTGAGACGAGTATATTTGGGTCATGCAATATTTTTTGGGTTTCATACAGCATTTTCATTTCTTCCCTTGTGTAACCATTTTCTTGAAAAGGTTCTATATGGGGTAGAACATTGAAAGCAATTTGGTGGGGATATTCTTTTGCGGTTATAGGTCTATTGTTTAAGACTGCCTGGCTTTGATCTTTCATTTCACTAAGTGCTGCTGCTCCAGTACCTGTCACAGACTGAAAAGTGTCGACAACAACTCGCTTCACTGAAGATCTTTTCATCAAGGGGTTTAACACCATAACCAATGGGGTGGTGGAGCAATTGGGAATAGCAACTATACCTTTATGGTTCGCTAAATCATCTGCATTAACTTCAGGTACAACTAGCGGGACATCAGCATCCATTCTAAATGCCGAGCTGTCGTCTATGGCGACGGTTCCTTTCTTTGCTGCTAAAGGGGCAATTTCTCGACTGACATCACCACTTGCGGAAATAAATGCAAAGTCCATTTCTTGCAAAAGTTCAGGGGTACAAAGTTCCACTGCTATTTCCTGGGATTTATACTCTATTTTTTTTCCTACAGACCTGGTTGAAGCGCACAATCGTATCTCATCGATAGGAAAATTTCGTTGTTGGGCAATGTCCAAAAATACTTGTCCGACAGCTCCTGTTGCCCCGACAACGGCAATTTTGCAAGATTTCAACCTTTCCCTCCATAAATGAAACTACTAAATATTCATTAGTTAGGATATTAAGCTGGACTAAAAAAGTTTATAGCCCCATTATTTTGTCTAATCCTACAGTCAATCCGGTTGATGCGCTGGTGGCTTTTATAGCCATGATTACACCAGGCATAAAACTTTCTCTGTTTATCGAATCGTGACGGATCGTTAAGGTTTGTCCTAATGACCCAAAAACCATTTCATGATGAGCGACCCTGCCAGGCATCCTACCGCTATGAATGACAACACCACCATGCACCCCTCCCCGGGTGCCTTCGATAAGCTGCTTTTCTGCATTTGGTGCATTAAAATCACTATTCTTACCGTCGGCCGCGGCTTGAGCTATGGCAATGGCTGTGCCTGACGGCGCATCTATTTTGGCTTCATGGTGAACTTCCGTCAGATCAGCGTAGTCAAAAAATCTCGCGGCTTCTTTTACCAAATGTGACATCAACACTGCCCCCATGGCGAAATTTGGCGCAATTATTATGCTGGTATTGTTAGATTCGGCTAAAGTTTCAGCAATTTTGAAAGTCTCTTCAGATAAACCAGTTGAACCAATCACGCAGTTCGCACCGGCAGGAGACGCCGCTTGCATAACACTTTTAGCTCCGGAGGCATTCGTGAAGTCGACTACAACGTCGGCTTCTTTAACCGCATCTTTTATATCTTGAAATACCGGTATGAATCCTTCTCCAGTAGGCAATGGTATTTGATCAATGGTGGCGGCAATATCTGAACCTCCAACAGGTTTCATACCCTGGGTATTATCCACGGCATTTAAAACCTCCTGGCCCATTTTGCCTAGGACTCCGTTAACAACGACTTTAATATCAGCCATGGTGGAACTCCTTTTATCGCCTTGGTTCCTGAATCAAACCTAACTACTGACTATTACGAAGGTTTAGTCTGTCAAAAGAGCCTTACGAGAAAGCTTTATGCGGCCGGAATCGTCTACATCGATGACCTCCACCGTAATTTCCTCTCCCACACTTACAACGTCTTCAACTTTGCCGACTCTGTAATTTTCTAATTCACTTATGTGGACCATTCCGTCGGTGCCAGGTGCTATTTCAACGAATGCCCCGAATTTCGCAATATTTACTACTGCTCCAGTTACGATGTCCCCAACATTTACCTCAACTTTTTCAACCTCTTCCCTATGGCGTGGGCCCGCAGGTGAAGGGCCATCACTATCATCTAAAAGTATTTTTCTGGACAATTTAATTTTCCCTGACTGGTCAACACCTATAACTTTCACATCCACTTGATCTCCGACTGCCACTTCATCCTCTACATTTGCAACTCTGTAGTTGGCGAGTTCGCTTATGTGAACCATACCGTCTGTGCCAGGTAGTATTTGAACAAATGCTCCAAAACTGGCGATTTTAGCTACGGTACCAGTAAAAACTTCGCCTACTGTGATTACTCTTGTAAGATCTTCCACCATCTTTATTGCTCTTGCGGCATCTTCTGCATTAGAGGAACCTA
Organism: Dehalococcoidia bacterium UBA6495; assembly: GCA_002435305.1. Classification (GTDB taxonomy): domain Bacteria; phylum Chloroflexota; class Dehalococcoidia; order Lucifugimonadales; family UBA826; genus UBA11996. The sequence continues at coordinate 9,815 of DJMH01000056.1, read as the reverse complement.
TAAGAACCGTTCCATCATCTTGTATGTCGACGGTCGCATTGGTTTCTTCAACTATTCCTCTGATTGTTTTACCTCCTGGACCAATCACTGCACCTATTTTGTCTGTAGGAACCATGATTTTTTGTATCCTAGGTGCGTGGGGGCTGACATCAGATCTGACTTCAGGTATAGCAGACGTTATAACGTCTAATACTTGTGACCTGGCTTCTTTTGCCTGGGATAAAGCATCTTTTATTACATCGAAACTGATGCTATTTACCTTTATGTCAAGCTGGATCGCAGTAACTCCTTCGGAAGTACCTGCAACTTTAAAATCCATATCCCCTACATGGTCTTCCAATCCTTGTATGTCAGTGAGAGTTACATATTCCCCATCTTCACCGGTAATAAGACCGACAGATATCCCAGCTACTGGTGATGTTATCGGCACCCCAGCATCCATTAAGGCTAGGGTCCCTGCACAAACACTACCCATAGAGGTACTGCCATTTGAACTAAGGGCCTCACATACAATTCTAATTGTGTAAGGGAAATCCTCTTGAGAAGGCAAAACAGCACTCAAGGCCCTTTCAGCCAAAGCTCCATGCCCAATCTCTCGACGGCTAGTTGATCCAACCCTTCTCGCTTCTCCGACAGAATAAGGAGGAAAATTATAATGAAGCATGAAATTTTTGGATACTTCCGGGCTAAGATTGTCTAGTTTTTGTGCATCACCTGAAGAACCGAGGGTAGTTATACCTAGTATTTGTGTTTCCCCTCTGTTGAATAATCCTGTGCCGTGGGTACGAGGTAGAATCGAAACCTCGGCTGAAAGCGGTCGTATTTCTCTCAAACCTCTTCCATCCGGTCTAACTCCGTCCTTAAGTATTCGTACCCTGAATTGTTCATCTAGCAGCTCCTCAAAAGCTCCAGATGAAACACTAGAGTCAAACTCCTCTGCTAGGGACTCCTCTAGTTCATCTTCTAAAAATTTTAAACGATTCCTCATGTCTTCTTGATCTTCTGCATCTGACATAGCCGTGTATATACGGTCTCCCAAAATTTCCCTTGCTTGTTTCACAGCTTCAGGATCATGTCCTTTTGGTACGAAATCTGCTTTTGGGATACCGCTTTCATCAGTGAAATCTTGTTGTAGGGAAATAATCTCTAAATTTACCGACTGTGCTAGCTGAATAGCCTCAAACACAACGTCCTCATCTAACTCTTTCGCTCCAGCCTCCATCATTGATACTCCATCGGTAGAACCCGCAACCACAAGGTCTAAAAGACTTTCCTCAAGTTGAGAATATGTAGGGTTAATTACAAATTCGCCATCAATATGCCCAATTCGTGTTGCGGCGATAGGCCCGTTAAATGGTATGTTCGATATGCTTAGTGCAGCGGAAACCCCGTTCAAGGCTATTATGTCGAGGGGCATTTCTCTGTCACTGGACAGTGTTGTTGCTATAACTTGAACCTCGTTTTTAAATCCCTTGGGGAATAGAGGTCTTATTGGCCTGTCTATTAGCCTGTCGGTGAGTATGGCGTGAGTTGTAGGTCTGCCTTCGCGTCTAAAAAAACTTCCGGGTATTTGGCCAATAGCATAATGCCTTTCTTCTAGATCCACTGTGAGAGGAAAAAAATCTAATCCTTCTCGAGGATTACTCATTGTGACCGTGGCTAGAACCACATTGTCACCTTGCTTGATCAATACAGAACCGCCTGCTTTTTGAGCCAAACGTCCTGTTTCCAATTCCAAATCGTGTCCGTGTATATTACGGGTTATTGTATGTAGTGAAATGTTGATTTACTCCTGGAGTAGTACCAGAGGTTCAGATGGGAGATGTGCAATAATCGGGGGAGGGTGATGAGTGAGTTACTATCGCCTAAGACCCAATCTGGCTATTAACGACCTGTACCTGTTTACATCTTCTGTATTCAGATAGCGTAAAAGCCGGCGACGCTTTCCTACAAGTTTCAGTAAACCTCTTCTTGTGGATTCATCGTGATTATGCTCTCTTAAGTGCTGGGTCAATTCATTGATACGCGAAGTTAGTATCGCTACTTGCGACTCAGTCGATCCTGTATCGTTGTCGTGAACGCGGTATTCCGCAATGACGGCTTCCTTGTCAGCCCTATCCAATCCGTTCTCCTGGATTTCTCTCTTTCTTGTTATCTAACTAATTTAAGTTTGCAAAAAGTGTAACACCCAATCTTCGGTGTAGCAATTTGTAATTCAACCCCGGATTGAAATTAGAAAGGTATTATTTTTGAATCGATTCTATAAAGGCCGTTACAGCTTTTTCAAACCCGGAGGGATTATCACCCATGACAAGGTGTCCTGCATTTTCTACTATCGCCAATTTTCCACCCGGTATTCTGCCAATCATTTGGTCAGCAGTTTCAGTAGCTATGATGTCGCTCTTGTCTCCTCTAACAACCATGGTCGGGCACTGTAAATTTTCTAGGTAACCCCATAGTCTTCTGGTCATTTCTGGGTCTTGAGGACGTCCCATTCTCCCTTGGGATCTTAGGATCTTGTCATATTTCCACGTCCATTTGCCGTTAGGTAGTTGTTTTAAATTGTTAACTATGCTTCCCCTGATCTGTATTGGATCTCTCCGAGGATTGTATTTGATTACTCTGTCAACAAAGGCGTCAATAGAATCAAGTTCGTCCTCCTGCTCCACGAAGTTTCTTATGTTCTGAGTTCCAGCCCTAACATTTTCAGGACCAGCATCCACAATTATTAAGGCTTTTACCTGGTCAGGGTTAGAGGAGGCGTAGGTGAATGAGTTTCTTCCACCCATGGATAGTCCCATCAAAACAAATTCACCGAGGCCTAGTTCGGCAACTATTGCCTCTATGTCCTTTTGTTGTGTTTCTGGAGTGTAGTCTCCATCTGATGCCCAATCACTGTCGCCATGCCCTCTTTGGTCCAACGCAATTATTCGATACCTGTCTGCGAATGACAGAGCAACGAAGTCCCAAGAATGTGATTGTTGGGCAAATCCATGAAGTAAAACCATGATGGGATTGGCGGGGTCACCCCAGTCGAGATAATGGAACTTCATCCCATTTATTTCAATCGATTTGCTTTCAGGCTGCCATTCTTTTTCAAAGGTCACCCCTACTTCCCTTGCAGCATCATATAGAGATAATCCTTGATGTTCTTCAATGGTCATAAATTTATCTTCTCCAGACGATTATTTTATTAGGATATTGTGACAGATTTTTAGATTGGTGGAATTATATTTTTGAAGGTTGATACTTTTTCGTACTGATTAGCTACGTTATAGAGTTTAGCCTCTTGGAATGCAGGTGCAGTAAGTTGCATCGACACCGGTAACCCCTTTGATGTGAAACCGATAGGAAGTGAAATGGTAGGAAGTCCTGTTATGTTTTGCGGTCGAGTCAGTCTTGCCATTAATGGTGCTATGAGTTCCTGAACCCCGTTAATCTCTACGGATGTATCGGTTATCGGGGGTGCTCCTGTAGCCACTGTAGGAGCCATTAAAATGTCGTAAATTTTAAATAAATTGTTTACTTTTTGATTGTAAACGGTTCTTGCTCTTTGGCTTTTAACATAGTCCACCCCTGATGTTAAAGAGCCCTGCTGCAAACGAGATTTAACGTCACTGCCAATTAATTCCGCTTTAGTTCTAATATTTTCAGAATGTAACTCGGCTGCCTCTGTGAGGAGTATTGTTCCCGATATAGCCAGGGTATGCTCAAGTATGGGTACTTCAATACGGTCTACATTGGCACCCAAACTCGCAAAATGTTCGGAGGCCTTCTCCATCAACCAGACTACTTCTTCATCGATAACATCGTAGAAAAATGTTTGAGGATTCGCTATTTTTATTCCGCTAATGTCTTTTTCGATATCGGATGTATAGTCGGAGAGGTGGTGTTCTGAAGAGAAAGAATCATTTATATCGTGCCCTGAAATAGCGTTGAGCATTATGGCGTTGTCTTCCACCGTTCTTGTCATAGGGCCCACGGTATCCAAGGAACTACTCAAGGGGAACACGCCATATCTTGAGACTCTACCAAATGTGGGTTTCATCCCAACAATTCCACATAAGGCCGAAGGTATTCGAATTGATCCCCCGGTATCACTACCTAAAGCCCCCATGCATTGACCAGCTGAGACTGAGGAAGCTGATCCGCCGCTAGAGCCACCTGTAACACATTCAGTGTTCCATGGGTTTCTGGCTGGACCGTAATGAGGGTTATGGCTGGTTGTCCCCAGTGCAAACTCATGCATTTGCAGCTTACCAATGATGATAGCCCCTGCCTCAGATAATTTGCTCACCACTGTAGCGTCAAAATCGGGGATGAAGTCTTTATATATTTTGGATCCTACCGTCGTCGGTATGCCTTTGGTGTAATAAAGATCTTTGAGCCCGATAGGGATTCCGTGTAGATCTCCTTTCCATTCTCCTGCCAAAATTTGTTTTTCTGCCTGTGCCGCATTTTTTTTGGATGTGTCACTTAAAACGGTTATAAAGGAGTTCAGGTGGTCATCAGTCTCCTGTATACGGAGAAGATGTGAGGCTACAAGGTCTACAGGGGAGAGTTCTTTTCTTTTCAGCAAGCTTGAAGCTTCACTAATGGAAAGTTCGTACAAATTGTCCAAAACTCAAACCTTGCCCAAGGCAAAAATAGCTGATGACTCAGTTTCTACTTTTAGAAATTGGTCCAGCATTTTGACAGAATTTGAGGCAGACTTAACCAAAGGTTCTAAGATGGCCCATTGTTCAGCATCTATCGATAATTTAGAAATACATTCTGTGTGTGTATCTGGATTTAGCTCGTTATTGTGTGGCATTTATTGGTGACTCCGAAGATTTCCTGAAGCTAATCTAGTAAAGGTATGCGACCCCAAGTCACAGAATCACTTTGGTCAGCTAATCCCTGTTTTTTTATCATTTCCCGAATACTCAAAAGAGTGGCGTTTACTTCGTTGGTTACATAAACCCATTCAGGCTCAGGAGGGAACCAGTATGGAGAAGTAATTCTGACGACTTTCTCCTCCAAAGAATTAAAATAAATGCCAAATTTAGATACATGTGGTAGCACAGCAAATCTCCCGTTATAAGTCAGGCAAACTTAGCATAGGACATAATTTCGTTCAACCGGACTATATGATTTTATTATTTATTTTGATGTCATTACCCAAACACCATCCCAATCTTTCGGAGGGTCTGCTTTTAAGCTTTGACAACGATCTATATACATCTCAGTAATATAATCTGTCGGATTTAACCTGTGACCTTCTTTAAATGATTTTATGGCAGGGTCCCAGTCACCAACTCTATATTTTTCCAAGCCATCTTTAAAGTAGTTCAATACTTCCATTACATTCGGAAATGTTTCGGCGGTATGGAAATCTAGTACCTCATAAACTCCTACAGGCTCTGTCTTACCTTTCACAACTACCCTGTCGATTTCCCTAGATCTATATACACCTTTTAGATTGGAATGCGTAAACTCACTCACCAATATGCGTGCGGCGTACTGTTTGCAGGCTGATTCTAATCTGGCTGCTAAATTCACCCCGTCTCCTATAACGGTGTAATCCATTCTTTTGGGAGAACCGATATTTCCGGATACAACTGTGTCTGTGTTTAATCCTATCCCCATGTCAATTGGTGGTAGCCCATTTTCAGCCCGCACCTCATTCCATTCCCAAAGATTGGTTATCATGTCAATTGAGGCTCTTAGTGCTCTATCTTCGTCATCATCTGTACTGAAGGGGAGTCCGAAGGCTGCCATTATGGCATCCCCAATAAATTTATCTAACATGCCGCCTTGGTTCGTTATCGAATCCACCATGATGGTAAAATAGTCGTTTAGTAATTGAACGGTTCCTTGGGCTCCCAATTGCTCGGTGATGGTTGTAAACCCTCTGACATCTGAAAATAGAATTGTTGCTTTTTTTTCTTCACCCCCCAAATTATCATCTCCTTCGAGCAACTGTTCTGCCAGACCTGGGTCCATGTATCGGGACATGGTGGACTTCATTCTTTTTTCTGTACTGATGTCTTCTAGCATCACCATAACGCCAAGTTTTTTTTCATCCATGCTTATAAGGGGAGCAACAGTGCCATTAAGTGATAATGTTTGGTCGTCTGTTTGATAGGCTACATCTACGAAGGTGTCAGTTTGTTGTTCATCCTGTACCTTGTTGATGCGCTCCATCAGCCACTCATTTTTCCCGATGAAGAAATCTACAGCGGGTTTCTGTAGTATTTCAGACTCAGTAATGTTTAGTATCCTAAGACCTGCTTCATTGCAGGTTATTATTTTTTCGTCTTCATCTAAGGTGATCACGCCTGAGGCTGCACTTTGTAAGATACTATCGTTATAGTTTTTCATGTTCTGTACATCTGCAAAAAGCTGGGCATTTTCGAGACCGACAGAAATTTGCGCGGTAAAAGCTTTTAATCGTTGTTCATCTTCTTCCGTAAATGGGCCTCCTCGTTTGTTAAGAACTTGTGTAACTCCTAATATCACCCTGTCCTTATTTATGATAGGGACGCACAATATCGACCTAGTGAAATATCCGGTTTGTTTATCAAAATCCGGGTTAAACCTGAGATCCGCATAGGCGTGAGGGATGTTGATAGTTTCACCAGAAGTAAAAACGGTACCTGCTATGCCAAGATGATTTGGAAACCTTATTTGAGTACTTTCCAATCCGTCGCCAATTTGCAACCAAAGCTCATTAGTTTTTGGATCGTTCAGGAATATCGAAGATCTATCAGCATTAAGCATTTTGGTAGCTTCCCCCATAACCTTGCTTAGCATCGTCGGTAGGTCTATTTCTGCAGTCACTTCCGAAACCACGTCAAGAAGCTTTTTTTCTTCATTCCGATTTTTCTGCATTTGTTCCACAAATTGAGCACTTTGCAGGGCTATACTCGCTTGTTCTGTCATTGCTTCTAAAAGTCCCAAATCTTTCTTGGTAAAGCGACCAGATTTTTTGTTTAACATCTCCGCGCTTCCGATAGTTACTCCATTTAAGGTTTTGACCGGGGCGCATAGAATATTCTTGGTTGTATATCCTGTCTGCTGATCTACTGCGGAATTAAAACGATCGTCACTGTACGCGTCGTGGATTATCTCTCCAACTCCTGATTGGAAAACTGATCCCGCTATCCCACTTTTGTTGTGTATCCGTATTTCCCTTAAGTTAGTGCCTTGTGCAAACCTGGTGTACAGCTCATTGGTTGCTGAATCATTCAAAAACAAAGATCCTCGTTCTGCATTTAATTCCCAAGTTGTGACTTCAATTATGGTAGCTATTATTTCTTCGATTGATTCATCACTAGCGACCCGTCTTGAGATGTTCAATAGCATTTCGGATCTATCTGAGGCTTCTAATTTATTTGCCATAGTTCAACCTGTACTTTCTTTGATGAATAATATGTAATTGGACAATTGAAAACGATGCTTATCACTTTTTCGAATCCCCTTCCAATGAATTTCTCAAAGTCAATATTGTTTGAGTGAGATGGTTTTTTTCGTCGAGGGCTTCCCTTTCTAAGTCATGAAGTTTTTGGTCATACTCACTCTTTACAGTTTCAATGTTATCTCTTAAAGACGCTGACGTTTCTTTTAACTGCGTAATTTCATCTGCTCCACCAGTTATGGCTTTTTGGACCTCGTTATCCTTGTTGAATCGGAGATCTTCAAGCTCTTGTCTTAGCGCACCAGCAGTAGCCCTCAACTGGTCACTTTCTACTGCAGAATCAGAGATAGCTTTCTGAACGTCTTGGTCCTTCTGGAATTTTAGCTCTTCCAGTTCACCACGAAGGGCGCTAGCTGTATCCCTGAGTTGTTGCATTTCCTCTGCGTAGTCGCTGTGTAGTCTTTCAACTAACTGGTTGTTTTTGAACTGCAAATCCTGAAGTTCTTCCCTTAACCTAGTGATGGTTCCTTTCAGCTGGGTCACCTCATCAACCCCTTCCATCCGGGCAGATTGAATATTTTTGTCTTCTTCATAATTTTGAAATTCCAATTCTTCTCGTAGAGCCTGGATACTGTCACTTAGGTGTCGTATATCCATTTGCGATCGCCGGAGCTCTTCATAAAAGTTTTCGGAATTGAATTCTTTCTCCATAATGAGCTGATATTAACGTATTGTGTAACTATCTTTCTAGTCTAAGGTGGCTGGCGCGCTATATCCTTAGAATAATTTAAATTAGGTCTAACATCTGAATCGGAGATGGTCCTTGCACCATCGTCACTAGAAAGGTGCATTTTATGCTATATGACCGACTTGCAATACTAATGGAGGTACATCCAGAATGATTGCCTATATAACTATCGTAGCTCAGATAGCGACAGGGATAGCTACCTTAGCCGTTGCTGTTTTCCTTGCATCACAGCTAAGGTTGCAGCATAAAGACTCTTTAGTTGCCACCCGGACCGAATTGACCAGCGGTATAGTCCAGTGGATTGGCTTCATGATCACGGACCCTGGGTTCACACACATATATTTAAGAGCGATTGAAGGTGATGCAGCCTTAAGTAAAGAAGAAAGACATCGGTTCAATGTCTTCATGGTATCGTATTTCTTAAGAATCCAAGAGTTATGGGATTATGACAATGACAGCGATCAAGTAACGATGTACGCAAATATAATGCTAGGCACTGGACCTGGTGTGATTGACTGGTATCAGAGTATGGGAAGGTTTGTAATGATCCCTCGCTTCACCAAATATCTCGATAAATTGATCTAAAAATGAATGGGAAAGCTACTTTCGGCCGTTATTTCCTAGCCTACCTTCTGAAATATTTCAATCCATTCAGAAAGTTTCCAATCACCAAGTTTGTACCTTTTGAGAATCAAATTTTCTTCACCCACTAGAATTTTTGTGGATCGGCTCAACCCTTTTATTGAATTTAATGTGCTAGCATCAGCTGGCAGGGCATAAATCCAGTTTGGGTTTCCGGCTGCCATGCCTTTTAGGTCCTCAAATGTATAACCGGGATTCATTCCTATAATGTAAATATTTGCCAATGATGAAAGTTCTTGGTCAGTTTTAGCCAATTTCCGTAACTCGGAAATACACGTTCCTCAATTAGGAGATATAAAAAGCAGGAATTCGGGTTTGCTATCGACTAAAAACTGATCTGTAGTTATTTTTCCATCAGTGGTGGTTAGTTCAAAATACGGCAATTTTTCAATAGAAGGCTCTTCTATCACACCGTTTAATTGCTTTGGTACCACGATATTTTCTTCAGTGGTACATGCTAGCGCAATGATTACAAATAAAAATGGTAAAAAAAACGATTTATTCAACCACTTACTCCACAGTTACTGACTTAGCCAAATTCCTCGGCTGGTCCACATCACATCCTCTTCTTACAGCAAAATAATAAGCAATCAATTGCAGCGGCACTGTGGCAACGATAGGGGAGAGTGAATCGGAGACGTCAGGAATTCTTATGACGTGGTCTACTTTAGCGCTGATTTCCATGTCTGATTCTGAGGCGATTGCAATGACTATAGCCCCTCTACTTTTTGCCTCATTCACCGTGTTCAACATTTTTTCATATAAAGAGTCTTTTGGGATTAATGCGACTACCGGCATGTTGTCGTCTATAAGTGATATCGGCCCATGTTTCATCTCTCCAGCGGGATAGCCTTCAGCATGTATATAGCTGACTTCCTTTAATTTAAGAGCACCTTCTAGGGCAACGGGATAGTTGTACCCTCTCCCAAGAAACAAAAAGTCTGAGCTAGTATGATATTTACTTGCCAGTTCCTCGTATTGTTTTTGATCAACCAAAACACTTCCTATCATTTCTGGTAACCGGGA
>DJMH01000058.1 GCA_002435305.1 Dehalococcoidia bacterium UBA6495 | reverse complement strand
CAGAGTGGAGTCAGAACGGTAAGATCGAAGGTACTGCCTTCGCTGATTACTACGGAATAGTGGGTCCTGAAAAGATGACTCTTCTTGAAGTTCCAGAAGGTGCCTCAAGGCGAGCTATGATAGAGACCGGCGAGGTTGCAATCTCACAGGTATCTACCAAGGACTACCCAGGCCTATCAGAAAAGGGCTTTAACGCTCAGAAAGGCGGGATGTTCAACACTATTAGAGACGTATCGATGGTAGGTAACTACTGGGAGACTCACAACGCACTAACAGGTGCTGAACTCACGCGTGACCGAGATACATCTCTTCCTTGGATTGGTAACCCATTTGAGAATGGCGATTACGACGAAACCACACCGTCCATGGTCAGTTCGCAGAAAGTTCGAGAGGCTTTCGCATTTGCAATTGACAGGGAGGCTCTTGTTGAGAACCTTCTCGGTGGACTAGGTTTCGTAAACCATCAGGCATATCTCGCTGGAAGCAGCCCTAGCTACCAAGCTGAGTGGGACTGGGGTCTGGACTATGACAAAGCAAAAGCTCTTATGGCTGATGCAGGTCAGAGTGGTGGATTCGAAATGGACCTATGGGTCGGTACCGGTGAACTCGGTGCTGAAATCGGTGAGTCCGTTGGAGCCGCTTGGCAGGAGAATTTGGGAGTCAAGGTCAACATGATTAAGACTGCCTACTCCACTTATCGACCTGGACTTGTCGCCCGGACAAACAAGACACCTGGTGTCAACATTTGTGGTGACGAGAACAAGTCGAACTTCCCATATGACTGGGCACACGGTTTCGTTAAAAGCTCCTTCTCCGCCGGTGGATACGGCGTGGGCCAGGAACTACCTTACGCAACTAAGAGTTACTCACTGATGTCGGCTGAGCCTGACAAGGCAGTTCGAGAAGAGCTGGCTGCAGAGTTCTATACCAACAACAGAAAGTGGGCAAACTGTATTGGCTTCTTTGAGGAGCCATTGTGGCCATACTGGGATCCTAACCAATTAGAGTCTTGGGACATGCGCCCACAGGCCAATGGTAATATCGGCACTATCAACAACATCAACCTTGCGGTTATGAAGTAGGTGCTGATCTAGAAAAATTGACGCCCCCCGCATTATGCGAGGGGCGTTTCTTTGTAGAATCAGGAGAGCCAACCCTCTCAGCCTAGATCCCATCGAATAGAAAATAGTTAATAAATACGGAAACGGTTGGCAGGGAGACAGTGAAAAAAGACACTTCTCCCTCCCTACCGCACCTTTGCCTAATTTTATCGGGTAAATTAAAAAACCCAATAACAGGCTAAACCCTGTTAGAATGGCAAAATAAAGTTTAGATCGCTGCTGACGCGGCGGAGTTTTTGGAAGGTGCTCTAAGGATGATTACATTCCTCGTAAGGCGAATAATTTTTGCTTGTTTCGCTATGATCGGAGCAACCTTTATTACTTTTGGACTTTCACGAGCAGCGGGTGATCCCCGCTACTTATACGCCCAAGAGGGCGGTTATGGAATTACCCCGGAACGCTGGGATGCACTTGGGGTCGAAATGGGGCTAGACAAGCCAGTGGTCTGGCAATACGCGGTTTGGCTTGGAAATATTCTTAAAGGCAATTGGCAAGATAGCCTTCTTGATCGAAAGGATGTCTTTGGAAAGATCGTGGATAGGCTACCACCAACACTTAAATTTGCTCTCGCCTCATATATATTTGCAGGGGTTTTAGGTATTCCGCTAGGCGTCTTGTCTGCTGTGAGTAGGGGTAGCCTGTGGGACTACCTGGGTAGAGGATTTGCTCTTTTTGGCCAGGCACTGCCGGTATTTTGGGTGGGAATAATGCTGATCTTGGTATTCTCGGTGAAACTGAGATGGTTTCCGACAGGGACTCTGGGAGACGGATTTTTCGATTGGAAATATTACGTTCTACCGACCGTAACGTTAGGATGGATTGCTGCCGCTACCTATCTCAGGCTTGTTAGATCTTCAATGCTGGAAATACTAGATTCCGAATTTATTAAGTTGGCTAGAGCTAAAGGCGTTAGTTACAACACTTTGATTTGGAAGCATGGTTTTAGGAATGCTTTAATAGCACCTCTGACATTCTCCAGCTTACTGCTTACGGGTTTCATAACTGGTGCCGTTGTCACTGAGACTATCTTTTCAATACCAGGATTGGGAAGGCTTGCTTTTGAGGCGATAACTAACAATGACTTTCCGATTATGGTAGGTGTGGTGCTGGTTTGGACCGCACTTTACGTCACGATGAACTTTTTTACAGACATGATTTACGCATTAGTAGATCCCAGAATTCGATACACCTAGGAATAAACGATGGCACAGGTTCAAATATCAGAAGATCTCCTGCGGCAGATTGGAGCTGAAAAAAACTCCTTGGGAGAGATCTGGGGCTTTATAAGAAGATGGCCGATTATCCCCTTGTTTCTTCTGGCGTTACTTATATTCACAGGGATTTTTGCTGACGTTCTAGCCCCGCATGACCCTCTTATTGCCAGACCAGACAATAGGAATATCCCTCCGGTTTGGGAAACGTCTATCGTGCTTAATGTAAAACTGGGTGACGACCCTTTGGTTTTTCCAGACCCGGTTGATAAACCCATTGAAGAGGCTATGCTTCTATACAACATAACTCCCACCTTGGAAAATACTGCAAACCAGGAAGCTGTAGAAGCCGCTTTCAAAGAGGCGGGGTATTTGGCCAAAGTTAAGTGGTCTAGCTGGGACCATATACTTGGTGGGGATAACATCGGCAGGGATCTCTTAAGCCGAATCATTCATGGTGCTAGAGTATCTCTTGTGGTTGTAACAGTGGCCCTTATTTTTGGACTTCTTATTGGAGTCTCAATGGGACTGGTCGCCGGGTATTTTGGCGGACTCATAGATGAAGTCATTATGAGGGTAACGGATATATGGCTGGGATTGCCGTTCATATTGGTTGCAATCGTGGCTGTTATAGCCTTTGGTCAAACTTTCACAATATTGATTATTTTGTTGGGAATACTCTCTTGGACTCCTTTTGTAAGAAATGTACGTGGAGAGGTGCTCAGCTTAAAAACTAGAGACTATGTGTCCCTGGCAAAGGTTGCAGGGTGTTCTACATTCAGAATACTGGTATGGCACATTCTTCCAGGAACTATAAACACCATTATTGTGATCGCAACTCTTCGAGTAGGTCAGCTTATACTGACCGAGGCAATACTGAGCTTCCTAGGCGCTGGAATACCGCCGCCTACACCTGCCTGGGGTGCCATGGTGAACGATGGTAGACCATATATCAACGATGCATGGTGGATATCATTTTTCCCAGGAGTAGCGATATTCCTGGTGGTTATGTCACTTAATTTCTTGGGGGACTGGTTAAGAGATAGATTAGACCCGAGGTTGAGACAGCTTAACTAGTAAACCAGGGAATACTGAAAAAGGAGCAAGGCTTAAGGTTCTTGTTCCTTTTTCATTTAAGAAGTATCGAATTTGGTTTAGGGAGTGGTAAACTTCACAACTACCAAGATACGTTAAGATATCTATAATCACCTTCATGAAATGGAGCGAATTGTGTTTACTATGAATAATAAGTTTACGACGTTTGTTCTTCTCATTGCTTTGATAAGTCTTATAGTTACAGCCTGTGGTGTTAAATCTGGCAATAGAAGACCCGCAAGAGAGGATTCTGATAAGACTGGTGAATTTCACAGAACTCCGATCAAAAGTTTATTACAGGAATTATCAGTTGATTTAGATAAGGCCGACGGTACCTGTAAGGCGACTCCGGGAGATCTGACTTCACCGGTTAGCGCTAGAGTCCGATTGGGTGTGCAACTCGGTGGTACTTCAGTCAAGGAAGGCCTTACCAAATCCATTGAGATTGTAGGTGAGAAGAAGGAAGCCAAATATGAAATTTCCGGTATGACTATTAAGTCTGCTGGTGGTGCTTTAAACATGGGAACGTCTTCGTTAGCACTGGATTTGCAATCTGGCTCAAGAAAAAATTACGATTTCAATATCGGGGCCGCCGGAACTTATGATATTTTATGCGATGGCAGTAAGGTGGGCACTTTCACTGCTACAGAATAGCGTCGGTTTTAAAATAGACTGATTTAAGGTAAAGCCCCTAGACTTCTCGTTAAGTGTAGGGGCTTTTTTTTAGGAAAAAATGTATAAAATTACCAATTTGCTTTTGATAGCCATAATCACTTCTATCTTTGTTAACATTTCCTTGTTAATAGCGAATGATCAGGTTGTCGAAGGAGTTTTATATGCAGCGGTCATTCCCTCTTGGGCTGTGTATATCTTGGCTGCCGCGGTACCATTCTCAGTTGTGTTGTCGTCTCTTGTAACAGCGTTATTAATCAGAAAAAATATCCCGTCTACTCTTGATGTTCTAGATCAGCCTGACAACCTCATTGAGGTTACTACGCCAATGGTTGTTCCTGAACCGGAATCAACCCCAAAAGTAGCTGTTGAGCAACCTGGACGCGGACCTATCCCGATTAATGTCCATGAAGTTTCGACGACCAGTCCATCAAATTCAGAGGCTCCAATTTTTGTCCCAACAATATCCACATTTGAGGTTAAAGAAAACCCTACAGATCTATTTTTCCATGAAGGAACTATATGGGTGGCCTCACAGGATGAGGATGGCATTGCCAATTATTCTATGGATGGTGAATTGATTTATTCAATGCCACTTCACCCTTATCCCAATTCATTGGGCCATGATGGTGATGAGCTTTGGGTTGGAACCTACTTTGCTGTCAGAACCTTTGACTTGAAGGGTGGAATGGGAAGTGCCCCAGTCGAACTTCGTCGACCAACGGATATGTTGTATGCAGGCGATGCAATGTGGATCGCGAATTCGGGAAGAGACGTTGTCACCATGGTGACAAAAGATAGGCAAACCGTTAAAAATATTCAATCTGGTTCGAAACCACAAAAATTAACATTTGATGGTCAGCACATATGGGTGGTTAACAATGGAGATGATTCGATTTCCAAAATAGATCAAGAAGGTAATTTGATTGGAACTTGGAATACCGGTGGAGGTGCAAGAGGCATCGCATTTGCTGAAAATCACATATGGGTAACCAATTCGCTTGATGATACTTTAAGCCGATTCACTTTGTCAGGAGATAAAGTGGCGGATTACCCTACAGGAACTTTGCCTGGTGATGTTGTTTATGACGGGGAAGGAATTTGGGTAGCAAACCGTACAGACAAAACGGTCACAAAATATGGGATAGAGGGACAGCATCTAGGGACTTTTCATATTGGGAATACTCCTAACTCCCTTGCGACAGATGGCAAAGGCACTGTGTGGACTGCTCATTCCGCGGAAGGGCTGGTATCGAAATTAGTAGTTGAGGATGTAACTATTTCCACCTATCCGGTTGGAAACGCCCCAGAGCCAATAATATTTGATGGCGACAATTTATGGGTTGGAAATGCTCTGTCCCATACGATTATGAAAATCGGATTGGATGGACAACAGGAGGCTGTATATGAATCGCATGGCAGGGAGCCCAATGCTCTTTTGTTCGATGGGGAAAACATATGGTCTGCCAATCAATTTGATCATAATGCAACCAGGCTTTCACGTGACGGGGAGCTTTTAGGTACATACTCAGTTTCCACTCTACCAAGAACGCTTGCCTTTGATGGGGAAAACATATGGACTTCAGGATGCTGGGAAACTTTGTTGTACAGGCTAGACCTTGAAGGTAACTCAGTGTCCCCTGTAGAAACAGAGGGCGCTGGCCCCATAGTGTTGTTCTTTGATGGGGAAAATATCTGGGCTGCAAATGCCCACAGTGATAGCGTTACCAAATTTAGCACAGAAGGTAGCCCTGAAGGAAATTTTTCTGTCGGTGATGTTCCAATCGCATTTGCTGAAGAAGGAGATAACATCTGGGTAGCGAATTGGAGAGAGCACACCGTATCTAAGCTCTCGAAAACTGGTGAAGATTTAGGAAGATTCGATACCGGTAGGCTGCCTTATGGTATTGCATACGATGGAGAAAATATATGGACAGCCAATAGTATGGACGGGACTGTCACCAAACTTTCATTAGATGGCGAAATGTTGGCCACGTATCCTGTAGGCGCAGCACCCGCAAAAATAATCCCTGTGAATGGAGAAATTTGGGTTACTTTAACGAGTGATGATTCTATAGTTAAGTTGACGCCTTAAAAGGACGATTAGCATAGGCAAGAGGTTGATTGATGTTTCACATGGTTGATGAGCATGGAAGTTCCGCCTGGGCTGGAGTATGCGACCTGATTTATCTCGATAGAAGAGATGATATTGGTTATTATTTAGACCAGGCTTCCCAGAAAGGTTCTTCAATTCTAGAAATTGGTTGTTCGACAGGACGTATCACAGAATTACTTGCAGATTTTGGGAAGGAGGTACATGCCGTGGACCCATCCCCGGAAATGTTATCTATCGCCCGAAAAAAGATTGAAAAACTAACGAATCCAGGGCAAGTTTCGTTTAGTGAATCACCTTTGCCGGATCTTAAACTAACTTCCGATAGAAAATTTTCCTTAGCTATCGTTCCGTCGTCGGCATTTATGTCTATTCTTTTACCAGAGGATCAACAAAAATTTCTCCATAATGTGAGACGTTATCTTAGCCCTGCTGGAAAACTTATCATTGAAATGAAAGTTCCAGACCCGGACGTAATTTTGGGCGACCCAGCTACTCTCTATCACCTTATGGATATAAATAACGACTACGATGGCGGGAAATTAATTTTCTACCATCAGAGGAATTATGATGACTATGAACAAATTGGTAATTCAAAGGTTGTAGTTGAATTTGTTGATGGCGACGGAATTGTTGTTAAAAAGGTTGTTCATGATCTATCTTTTCGATATACGTTCAGGTGGGAAATGTATCATTTACTTCGCATTTGTGGATTCGAAATATTATCCCTACATGGGGACTTTGGTGGAAATGACTTTGACGAAGAAAGCGATAATATGATCTGGGTTGCTGGTTCTAGGTCCTGACCATCGTTGATCCTAAGGTGAAATTATTCAGATTCTAAGGCCCCTGCGAGCTCGATATCGCGTTTCAGAGATGGATCGATTCTCATCGCCTTCTCAAATTGAGAAATTGCCTCTCCTGTATTTTTAGAGGCCATATAGGCTAGACCCAAATTATAGACAGTGGCTGCGTTGTCGGGATCTAGTTTAGTGGCTGTATTTAAATGAACAATAGCGTCATCAAGTTTTCCTAAATGGTATAGTGAAATTCCTTTGTATGAATGAGGTATTGGGTCTGTAGGATTCTCATCGATCGCGGAGGTAGCTCTAGCTAAAGCAGATGGGTATTTTCGAGAATTAATGTCTTCATAGGCTTTCGTGAGGTTACTATAGTAGTCCCCAAATGATATTTCCCTGGCAACATTAAAATTTTTTATTGCTTCTGTGAACATATCCATTTCACCATATGAATTCCCAAGATATAAATATAAATCCGCATTATCAGGCTCTAAGTCAATTGCTCTTGAGAAATCTTGTATGGCATTTTGAAAAGCTCCTATCCGGTAATAGCAAGATCCTCTTGAAGACCATGCTTGGGTTATTTGGGAGTTTTGGTCAATTATTGCCGAATAATCCGAAATAGCTTTTTCAAATTTAGAATTGCTTTCCCGAATTTGCCCTCTTAGCAGGAAAGCTTCTGTATAACTTTCATTTGTTTGTATTAGTTCGGTGATTAGTTGCTCGGCTTCTTCAAGTTTACCTTGAGTTTGGTATTTCCTAGCCTGATTTAATTGTGTTTCATAGCTCGAGGAATCACATGCCATGAAAAGGAACAACGTAATAAAAATTGCAAGGGCAGAATAGAAAACACCGGTTGATGGTTCCAGTCTAGGGAATAAATTTTGCGGTGCAAATCTTAACTTATCTGATTGCACCACAAAAAATGTCTGCCATTTATCTTTCCCTTGGGAACCAATAGCAACCGTATTCGTCGACGCAATGAGCACAGTGAGCTGTCTGATGCCCGGGAGCTACAACTCTGGTAACAAGTTCATTCTCTTCACATAATGGGTCTGGTTCTGGACATAGAGGAACATAACTGCAGCAAGATGGCGGATTAATTGGTGAAGGCACTTCTCCTTCTAATAGTAGTTCTTCTTTTTGATCATCAGGATGATACGGAAGTGCTGCGCCAATTAATGCCTGAGTATATGGATGCGTTGGGGTGTTAAATAATTGATCGGTTGAAGCTTCTTCAACTAATTTACCCAAGTACATAACGCCCATTTTGTCACACATATATCTTACGGTGGCCAAATGGTGGGCGATTAGGAGGTAAGTGAGCCCATGTTCTTTTTGTAGATCCATTAGGAGGTTCATTATTTGGGCTCTAATAGAAACGTCCAAAGCTGAAACTGGCTCATCCAACACAATAAGCTGTGGATTTAATGCTAGGGATCTTGCAACACCAATCCTTTGTCTTTGCCCACCTGAAAATTCGTGAGGATATAGTTCGGCCTGATATTGTTGCAGTCCCACTTCTTCCAAGATCTCCCCAACTTTGGTATGAATCTCACCCCTTGTCATTGTCGTATTTACCTCGAGGGGTTCTGCAATAATGCTCTCTATTTTCATTCGTGGGTTCAAAGAGGCCCAGGGATCTTGAAACACGGCCTGCACACTAGATTTGTAGTGTCTTTTTTCAGTTTTGTCCGCATTTATAGCGTCCTTACCTTCGAAAAATATTTCCCCTTCAGTCGGTTCTTCCAGCATAAGTACCATTTTGGCAGTTGTGGATTTACCACACCCAGATTCCCCAACTAATCCATATGTCGTGCCGGGTTCTATGCTTAGACTTATCCCGTCTACCGCCTTTAGATATTCTTTCTTTCCCGTCATAGAACCGAACATTCCACCGCCAACTCGGAAATGTTTCTTGAGATTTCTAATCTCCAGTAAAGCCCCACTTTCACTTGTCATATTCAACCTCTTTCCATTTATTCAAATTTAGAATTTATAAGTCTCTTGGGAACCATTTGCAGCCATGTGTATCAAAACATGCTGCGCAGTAGGCTACCCAATGTCCTGGAGATTCTTCCTTAAGAATCGGCTCCAGCAGTTCACAATCTGGATTAGGGTTGTCCTTATCACAATCGGGCTGAAAATTGCACCCTGAAGGTCGATTTGTCACGTTTGGAGGGTTTCCAGGTATAGCGTATAGCCTTTCGATGTTCTCTTCCATTTTTGGAACTGACCTAATCAAGGCCTCTGTATACGGATGGAGAGGGTTGTTGAAAATTTCCCTAACATCTCCCTGTTCTACAATCTTCCCAGCATACATCACCGCGACCCGGTCACACATCTTTGCAACTATGCCGAAGTCGTGTGTAATGAAGATAATTCCGACCCCTGTGTCCTCTTGGAGATCTCTCAGAAGGTTCAAGTATTGGGCTTGTATCGTGGCATCCAAAGAGGTTGTTGGCTCGTCGGCTATCAATACTGAAGGGTTGCAAGATATACCAATCGCTCCAACGACACGCTGCCTCATTCCACCTGATAACTGATGCGGGTAATCTTTCATCCTGGTTCCAGGTGCAGGTATTTTCACTTTTCTGAGCATGTCTATAACTGTCTCTTTCAAGGTTGGCCCTTTAAGACCTTCGTGAATCCTAAGAGCTTCACCGACCTGATCTTCTATATCGAAAACCGGATTCAAAGCGGTCATAGGGTCTTGCAAAATCATTGCTATTTTGTCACCCCTTACCTTGTTCATCTCGCTTTCGCTTAGATCAAGAAGGTTTTCTCCATCTAGGAGAATTTCGCCACCGACGATATGGCCAGGGGGAGACGGTATCAACCGCATTACGGAACTTACCGTCACGGATTTACCCGATCCAGATTCCCCTACAATCCCTAATGTTTCCCCTTTCCGCAGGTTAAAGCTAATTCCGTCAACTGCCTTCGTGACACCCCAGCGGGTCACGAAATAAGTCTGAAGGTCATTGACCTCCAGTATTACATCGCCAATCCGGCTATCTGAAGCCATGACTTAAACTCCTATCTTTCTGGTTTCTTGGTGTTTTCACTAGCAACTCTTGTTCTTGTGAAAACAGCGCCTAATTTCAGGCGCACACCGACCAATTAAGTACCCGCCACTATAACCAAAGGGTCAGGAAAAGGCAATAGGTCCACAGGCATGAATGGAGAGGGTTTTGAGGCTACTGGAAACTATTTCGGCTCAGGAAAAAAATTCGCGCCATTCATGATCATATCTTGTTGACTGAGAATTAAGTTTTTTACTCGCGGTAGATAATCTTTGGCCCACCTTGGATCAGAACGCACCTTATTTCGAGATTCCTCAAAATGGCTGTAATCTTTGTATCCCCAAATGTGGACGATTCGGTTGAGGCGCCCGATGTCGGTGTAATACCAACCGGCTAATTTAATACCGTAATCTTGCCGAATTTTTAATGCCACTTCTTCTACCGCACTCATGTATTCAGGAACTGATCCAGGTTTCAGGTCGTATGTCCTCATGTCATATATCAAAGTTTCCTCCATACGGGGTTTTATGTCTTTATTTTTTTTTCACCTACCGACAATTAAATTATTAAATATTTTCACCAAACTTAACGGCAGTCCAATTATCATCAAGTTCAAAAGAATCCTCTTGGGACCAGCCGGCATCAAGAAGAGTATCCCATCCTTCAGATGCCGAAATATCAGTTGGGAACTGGGATTTTGGTGAAGGGTAGGCAAACCATAAAATTCCCGTCTTTTTAAGAACGGCCACTCCAGCCGCTGCTAATTCCGATACATCTCTTTGATTGCGGGCAAATATTAAAATCACATCGAACATTCCGTCACCGACGTATGAAACCGAGGCGCCTTTGGGTAGATCCATAAGGGCTATTTCTTGGATATGGTCTTCAGGGGGCGAAAATACCAATATGGAAGAATATTCTTGAACACCGAGATCGAGAAAATTTTTCTCTTCCATAGACGAGAATTTCCTTCATTTAACTTCCCCAACGGGAGTCTGGCTAGGCAACAGTATCACAAAATGCAATAATAATCATAGAATTATCTGCTCTTGAAATATTTATTAATATCAATATAATTCCGGTTTGACTTCTTATGTTGGTTGAACTCTCGTTGTACCAACATAACCTTACCTAATAAGTCAGCTGAAAATTTATTTAACAGCAGCAAAAAGATTGACAATAAGAATAACGGAACAAATGCCGTTGATTGGTTTCATAAAATATAAAGAAAATGTTTTGGAAAATGAGAATGTGGGGAATTGAAAAATGGTAGATTATAGAGCGTGTCCAAAGTGCCGTGGCGATATGCACACCAGGCGAGACACCTTTGGGGCTTTTAAAGAATGTATCCAATGTGGCTTAATGCAAGATCTCGAACTTGAACAGAAATCAGATACATTGGCTGTATCTAACGGCCGTAAAAATGAAGCCGGGCAAGCCGCTTAATTTTTAGGATTTAATCTGTATTCTCGGTACCTTTAAAGCTATCGACACCAGGGCAAATAGCCTATAACAGGTCAATATGGCGTAGACGGCCGCTTCTTTGATATTGACTGTCTACAACTATGTTTATAGAATCAGTTATCCAAAAGCATTGCCAAAGAATGGTAGCGTACCGTTTAGTTTAGTGGAAGTCAGATTGTGATATATGTAGATGATGGGAGGTCTAAATGACAACGACTCAGAGCCCGGCCCCACTTTCCATAACTATAAGTGAGGAGGCGGCCCACCACGTCAAGGAGTTTTCTGCTGCTGAAGGAAACCCGGACGCTGATTTGCGTGTAGGGGTAAAAGGAGGCGGCTGTTCCGGACTAACCTATATGTTAGAAATAGTGAGTGATGGCCCAAGAGAAACCGATAAAGTCATTGATGAGAATGGTGTTCGTCTTTTCGTTGATAAGAAGTCGTATGTATTTTTAGCTGGTACGATACTTGAATATTCTGGGGGACTTAACGGAAAAGGGTTTGTATTCAATAACCCCAATGCTAAAACAACCTGTGGTTGCGGCACTTCGTTTAGTGTTTAGGTAAGACCTCTTTTGATTGAAAAATCTGTTTTTGTAGATCTAAGTGATTATTTCGGCAGGATAGATATATACGGGGAAGATTCACTAGATCTCCTGGATAGATTGTCTACTAATAAACTTGAGGATCTCACAGACCCATTTATGGGTATGCACTCTGTTCTTACCACCAGCAAAGGGCGAATAATTGATCTTCTCAGTGTGAATCGCTTACCTGATAAAGTTCTATTAATGACGGCTGGGGAATCTAAAACCAAAGTCATCGATTGGATAGAGTTTTACACAATTATGGAAGACGTTACAGTTAAAGATGTCTCAACAGAAACCTGTCACTTTAGGTTGATCGGTGATAGCTGGGAGGATCTTTTTCCAGCTATCACCGATCTCTCCATCCATAATTCTTTCATTTGGGAAATTGAAGGGGAATCTTTTATAGCTATAAAAGGGGAGATGTCTTCTGTCCCATGTATTGACGTTATAGGTACAGCAGGTACAAAAAATAAATTAAGTCAGGTATTTTCCACAAAGTTTAATAGTCTTACCTTAGAAGAATTCACACAGCTGAGATTGGAGCTTGGAGTTCCTGCGTTTGGATACGAATTGACGGAAGATTTTAATCCGCTGGAGGCAGGCCTAATCTCCCATATTAACTTTAACAAAGGGTGTTACATAGGACAGGAAGTAGTAGCTAGATTAAACACCTACGACAAGGTGCAACGCAAACTAGTTAGATTGTCTTGGGAGGGCATTCTAGCTGGAAAAGACATCACCTACGACGGCCGTTTGGTGGGAGTCGTAACCTCCGCAATGAATGGCGCCGGATTAGGATTTGTTCGTAACTCTCATGCAGAACTGAGAAGGGAGTTAGAATGCGGTAATCAAAAGGTGATGGTGACGGAAGTATTGGCGCAATAGTTATGAATCAGTGCTTGATAGAGGTGCCAGTAGGGTAATACCACCATCAACTATTATGATCTGACCTCTTATCATTAAAGCGTCCTCACTACATAAAAAAGCGGTTACTTTGGCAATGTCGGTACCCGTTATTACCCTTCCCGCAAGGGTGTTTTTCGACGACGTCACCATGTCTTGTTTATTCGGGAATGATTCTAAGGCACCAGTTTCCACATACCCCCCCGATACCGCATTAACATTGATACCTTTTTGGGCCAGTTCTACAGCTAGGTATCTGGTTAGTGACTCTAGAGCTGCTTTTGAGGTTCCCACGGAGAGGTAATAGGGTAGAACCTTTCTGGAGCCTTCCGAAGTGATATTCACTATAGAACCACCATTTGGCATTAATTTGGCTGCCTCTATTGAACATAGCCATGGGGCCCGAGCATTTATATTCATTGTCCAGTCCCAGTGTTTTGTCGTTAATTCATCTGCATTTCTCTGCACACCAGAGGCTGCATTATTTATTAGGACATCAATAGAACTAAATTCTTGAGCAACTGTTTGAAACATGTTTGCAATTTGATCAGGTTCGGCGAGGTGGGCGCGCAATTTCAGGCATCTCACTCCCAGGGTTTCTATTTCGCGTTGAGTCTGTTCGGCAGCGCCGTGGTTTCTGAAATAATTAAATGCGATATGGTATCCCAGGTTGCCAAACTCCATGGCAATAGCCTTGCCTATACCTCTTGAGCCACCGGTTATCAGGGCCACTTTGTTCTTAGTATCAGCCATTAAAATATTCTAGGCTTTGTTCGTTAGATAGCCATACCCCCGTCAACACTTATTATTTGACCCGTTATGTATTTTGCTTTTTCACTTGCTAGGTATGCGATCATATGAGCGATATCATCTACCTCCCCAAAACGAGCCATCGGTATCCAAGTCATGATGGTGTCTTTTTGTTTGTCTGATAGCACATCGACAGTATCCGTGTGGATGTATCCTGGGGTTACAGTGTTAACGGTTATGTTTCTGGTAGCGACTTCCTTAGCAAGAGCGAATGTAAATCCGTTGATTGCCGCCTTCGAAGCGGTATAGTTGGTTTGACCTATGTTCCCTCGCAGACCGACTACGGAGCCGATATTTATGATTCTCCCCCATCTGGACCTCACCATCGTTCTAAGGACAGCTCTACTGCAATAAAACGTACCGTTAAGATTTGTATTTATTACTCTAGACCATGCCTCATCTGACATTCTTAATAGCAACCCATCGTCTATGATGCCTGCGTTGTTTACCAATATGTCAATCTGGCCAATTTGTTTCGTGACATCGTCTACCATTTTTGTTACCTGACCCAAATTTCCTACATCTGCTTGATAGGAAATAGATTCCACCCCGAAGTCCTTCAAATGGTTAACGGTGCCATCGGCCTCTTTTTGGGACAAGTTGTAGTTTACTGCAATGTTGGCTCCCATCTCAGCTAATTTTATCGCTGCGGCTTTGCCGATCCCTTTGGCTGCCCCTGTA
The DNA here is from genome assembly GCA_002435305.1 of Dehalococcoidia bacterium UBA6495. Taxonomy (GTDB): domain Bacteria; phylum Chloroflexota; class Dehalococcoidia; order Lucifugimonadales; family UBA826; genus UBA11996. The sequence continues at coordinate 6,041 of DJMH01000058.1, read as the reverse complement.
ACTAGTGCTGTTTTGCCTTTGAGTTCAGACACTTTTACTCCTATAAACTTATGCAGATAATCGGTTTATTGATTTAATCATCCACAGTGGACATAACCATGGATACTTCTTTATTCAGTTCTTCGATGAGTTTCGTTTCCACACACATTTGCGCCAAGCCTACAGCTCTTTCCACTGTTCCTGCCGAAGCATTGCCGTGTCCAATTATACTTACACCATTGACTCCAAGAACTGGCCCACCGCCTCTTGCATCAACTACGTTATTTTTCTTGTAGAGATCTTCTATAAGAGCGTTGAGGTGATCGTCGGTGAGTTTTCCCATTAATGAAGCTTTCAGCTGCGACGCTAGCCCTCTACCAAGCCCTTCTACCAATTTTAGGATTACATTTCCGACGAATCCATCACAGACGACAACATCTGCCTTTCCCGTGACCAAATCGTTTCCCTCAATGTTACCAATGAAATTCAAGCCGCTTTTCTTGAATAACGCACTGGCCTCTTTGGATTGGATATTGCCTTTTCCTTCTTCGCTTCCCACGCTGAGTAATCCTATTTTTGGGTTATCCACTCCTAGGAGTAATTTGCTAAAGACAGATCCCAAGACACCAAATCCCAATAGTTGAGAAGGTTTGCAATCAAGATTGGAACCTAAATCAAGAATGGTTTGGTTTGGAGCAGAACCTATGACCGGGCCACCGATGGCGGGTCTTTCTATTCCTTCGATGGTTCCCAGGAGAACAACGGAGGCGGCCATTGCTCCACCCGTAGAACCCATGGATATAACAGCATCTGCGGTTTTATTCTTTACTAAATTAGTAGCCACTAAGATCGACGCTGTGGGTTTTTGTCGTACAGCTAAGGCCGGCGGCTCATTATCTTCTATCTTTCCCTCTGAGGGTACAAAATGTATCGGTAGGCCTCCAATTTCGTGCTTTGCTAGCTCTTGTTGGACCGGATCGCTATCACCAACAATAAAAACTTCTGCTAAACCACTTTTGGCAGATTGGACCGCCCCCTCTACCGGTACAGACGGAGCGTTATCGCCGCCCATCGCATCTATTGCGACCTTCAATAATTGATTTCGAGTCTCTGGCAAATTTAGTCTCCTAGTCACTAGCTCATGCTGGCTTATCCACTGTCACTGAAGTCTCACCCGATATGACGACGTCGCCATCTTGTCTGATTATTACTACTGAGCAGGTTATATGGCTACCGTTGGTTGCGTCTTCTAATTTCTTAACCTGACCGGAAGTTTGGATTTCATCCCCGGGATATACGGGGGATCTGAATCTCATTTTCATTTTGCCTGTGTCATACCAGGCTGTCCCGAAGCTTTCAGCCATTAATTCTGAAATCGAAGCTGCTGCCATCATACCGTGACCAATATTACGACCGAATTGGGAATTTTTGCCGAATTCTTCATCGATATGAATGGGATTATAGTCACCAGAAGCATCCGCATACATGCGAATTTGGCCCATTGTTATCATTTTTTTAATAGGTATTAGGTCTGCCCCTATTTTCAAATTTTCTGTCCTTTGTTGCTTCATGCAGGAAGCATAATTGTGCTTTTGCCTTCCATTACTGAATGTCCTGCAGAGTTCAAAACCGTCAAGCTTACTACCATGAACCTCCATTCTCTCCGTACATTATTGGAGGCAAGGAAAGCAATGCATCTTAGGGTCTCACCAACTTGTACCGAATTTTGGAACGACATTTCTTGTCCGACATGTAATGTTCCACCAGGTATCTGTAAGTCATTAACAACTCCCCTGAGGCTTAAAGCTGCAATCGCCATTGGCGGCGATAGTTCTATGCCTGATTCATCGAATTCACGTTTCGACTGATCTTGTACCGCTTCCAGATATAGATCGACTTCTTTTTTGCTTAAAGTATATGTTTGGTCCGATATCTCATTTCCGGTTTTTAGTAGAGAATAATCTAAAGGCAACGGCTGCTCACAAGTACTTAATTTAATCCAGAATTCAGGTCAAGAAAACCGTGGCGTACCGCTATCGAATGAACTCTTCAAAAGCAATTATATAGCCACCCACCCAATATTTGTTTACCCGTCTTCGAGGGTAAGTTGCTCTGAGAAGATAGCATAAATTATTGAAACATGGATGAATCCGATCGAATCAAATAGAATTCTAGGCAGTTTCGTAAGGAGTTTTTTTATTTGATTGATATAGAGCTGATCAGAGAAAAGCCTGAATTTGTTATCCAGTCGTTTAAGAGACGAGGAAAAGAACTTCCATTCGCTGAGATAAGTGACCTCGATCAAAGACGTAGAACTGCTATAGCCGAGATGGATTCTTTAAGGTCTAGGCGTAATGTGGTCTCGAAAGATTTAGGGCGTTCTAAAGATAAACCAGCTGAGTTAATAGAAGAAATGAGGAACGTGGGATCTCAGATCAAAGATTTAGAGGAGGAGGAAAGAGTGGTAAGCGGGAGGTTGAAGCAAGTAATGCTTGGTATACCTAATCTCCCGAGCGAATCTTCACCAGATGGTCCTAACGAAGATAGCAACGTTGTTATTCGATCTGTCGGTGGCATTCCCAAATTTGATTTTAATCCCAAGCCCCACTGGGAGATAGGTGAAAATTTGGGGATAATTGATTTTCAAAGGGGAGTTAAATTAGCCAAAACACGATTCTATTTACTCAAGGGTCAGGGTGCTCGCCTTCAGAGGGCTCTTATATCTTGGATGTTGGACTTACACACTGAGAAGCATGGATATAGTGAATTGTATTTGCCTTATATGGTGAATAGAGACACGGTCACAGCTTCTAGCCATTTGCCTCACTTTGAGGAAAACATGTACCACGACGCTGAAGACGATTTGTTCATGATACCAACTGCTGAAGCTCCTGTAACCGGCATGTTTAGAGATGAAATTTTGGATGCAAAAACTTTACCCTTAAAATTTGTATCTCACACGCCTTGTTGGCGAAGAGAGAAATTTTCTGCAGGTAGAGATACACGTGGAATAAAGAGAGTGCATCAATTTGACAAGGTTGAAATGTATAAATTTGTTGAACCGGAAAAATCTTATGAGGAGCTTGAATTACTGTTAAACGATGCGGAAGAAGTTTGCGTAGAATTAGGTATTCCACATAGGGTTCTTGAACTGTGCACCGGAGATCTCGGCTTCGCGGCGGCTAAAAGTTATGATGTAGAGATGTGGGGGCCTGGTGCCCAGGAGTGGCTGGAGGTTTCCTCCTGTTCTAATTGTACCGACTTTCAGTCAAGGAGAGCAGCTATTCGTTATAAGGCCTCAGAAAATTCTCGGCCAAGGTTGCTACACACCTTGAATGGTTCAGGGCTTGCAGTACCTCGGGTCATGATTGCTATTCTTGAGAATTATCAACTGCCTGATGGAACTGTAAGGATACCGGACGCTCTTAAACCCTACGCTGGATTTGACCTCATAACTGGCGACTGAGAAAAATATTGATAGTAATAATTACATTGAAGGAGAAATAAGTATGTACGTAACACGACAGGAAGACGTTGATCCTCAAGAAGCAGGAGATGCTCCTCTTTTTTATGGTGGCAGAGTGACAAGGCAGCCTCTTGTCGGCCGTACGGAGCCCGAGGATTATAATTTCGGGATTGTTTCTTTCTACTCAGGTGCAAAAAATCATTTCCACACACACACCAGTGACCAAATATTGTTTGCCACGAAGGGACTGGGAATAGTAGCTAATGAATCAGAAGAGGTTCAAATGGGAGCCGGGGACACTGCGTTTATTCCGGCTGGTGAAAAACATTGGCATGGAGCGACGGATGGACATGACTTCTCTCATATTTCATTAACACGCCCCGGTAGTGTTACTGAGATGTTTAAGCCTGAATCTTAGTGTTAAGAGCTAGTGAAAATATATTGGCTGCCAACACTGTTTTGTATTATTGAATTTGGTAGTTCCTTCACAAGGGACAAAATTGCTTTCTGACCTGTACAGTGGGCAGGCACTAGCCAGTCCGGGTCTAAAGCCTTCAGATCAGATATAGTATTTTGTATAGTGGCTGTATCTAGTCCATCTGGTAGATGAAAACCTCCTATGATTGCATGGATTTTGTTTTCCGCTGTCAATTTTTTTGCATAATTGCAGATATTAACGACTCCGGAATGACCACATCCAGTCACTATTATTAAGCCCTTACCTCTTATGTTAGCTATCAGAGCTTGATCGTCTAAAGTGAGAGGATCTGGGTGCCATGAACCCTCATTAAACACTTCTTGCCCTGCCAAACCCTTTTCATAACCGGTGATTCGATCTACCTCTCCTGTTATGAGTAAGGAATTGTCTAATAAAAAGGACGGAAGACGCGATTCTTCTATCACATCTAGGCCACCTTCTTTTAGAGCGATTTTGCTGGTGGTTGGTAAAATACGCGGTGTTTTGCCGGGAAGCTGGATTCTTCTTTTGTTCCAAAATTCGGGATGGATTATCATCGGGGTATTCTGTGAACCTAAATCATTCAGGATCCCATCAATTCCCACGGTGTGATCAAAATGACCATGGCTAAAGACAATTGCCTCGGCGTCCTTAGGCGACAGGTCCAATATTCTCATATTTTCTGATACACCCGTTGGTGATACTCCGGCATCGAACAGTATGGAATGCTGATCCCCATTCTTTTGAATTGTCACCCAGGCTGAAAAACCATGCTCAGCTCTAAGTTGTGATTTAACAAAACCACCTTCAGTTAAAGAAGCAACAATTTCTTCTTCGGTCGACGGTCTTTTGACAGGTCCTGTGTTGTTTAAGAGACTGCTAACATGATTATCCATCAATATAGTGACAGATAACTGGTCTATGGCTACAGGAGATATTTTAAGCATCTACCGGATGACTCCCAATGATCCAATTGGTTTATGAATTTACGGCGTAGTTTATTCCGCGATTAAAAGTCAACATTTTTCCTTGTTGCGTAAATGTGCTTGATATCACTAGAATGTGCTCTATTCTAAGCCAAAAGAAATTTATGATCAGAAATATGATCAGGTAACTGGAGAGTGTGATTAATGTTTGCTGCAAGAATAACAAGTCCTAAGAAAATTGAAATAGAGGATATAGAGACTCCCAGCATAAAAGAGGGACAATGTTTAATAAAATTGGAGAGATGGTCAGTTTGTGGGAGTGATATTAGACATGCTTATGGCCCGGTCATGCCTGAAGAAGAATATCCTATGCGGCATGGGGGAGCCTGTCATGAATGTGCCGGCACTATTGTTGAAAGTAAGTCAGATAAATTCAAAGTCGGTCAGAGAGTAATAGTTTTGCCTAGCATGACTGGCCCCGGAGGCCTGGTTGAATACTATCCAGGTGATGAGGGCAGGATGGCACTGTTACCGGATCACGGTGATCTAGGTGAGTGGATTCTTTGCCAACCATCGGGAACGGTTTTGTACTCTTGTCAGCAAATGGGAACAATATTGGGTAAAGACGTAGTTGTTATGGGGCAAGGCAGCATCGGACTATCTTTTACCGCTATCGTTGCGAGAGCTGGTGCAAGGAGAATTATCGCGGTCGACCCGCTTGATTATCGATTGGAATGGGGTAAGAAATTCGGAGCTACACATACTATCAACCCCGATAAGGATAATGTAGATGAGGCCCTTGCAGAAATCACCGACGGAAAACTCGCTGATATATCTGTTGAAGCCTCTGGGTTCCCTGAAGGGTTAAATGCAGCGATTAGGGGTGCTACTAAGCATGGGAAGGTGATAATTTTTGGGATACAGGCAGGCCCACGAGGGAAGACCACAGAAATAGATACCCAGTATTTACTCAGAAATGCCCCTACCATCATTCCTACATCGGGAGCTGGGAGTGGTGATCCTATGGGACATATTGAAAGGATGATAGAGTTGAAGGATCGAGGTTGGTGGAATCCCGGAGAAATGAAAACACATGAGGTAGACTTCTCCGATGTCAACGATGCCTATGACCAGTATGAACAATATCAGGATAACATCGTTAAAGTTGTAATGAAGAACGACTAATTTTTTTGGCGAAAGAAAAGGGGGAGAC
>DJMH01000037.1 GCA_002435305.1 Dehalococcoidia bacterium UBA6495 | reverse complement strand
TGACAGTTTACAAGCCGAACAGTAAAAAGCGATAAATGACAATATGAAACCGATCCTGTCTTCGACTGGTCTATTTATATCAAATCCATGATCAACTATATTAATTTTTCAAAGCCTTTATCCCTTCTTTTGCACCTTCAAGCAGGAATCCCAGGTCCGAGTTGTACATAATCACCTGCATTCCTTTTTCTTTCCATTCAATAAGTTTTTCTATATTCCCCAAATGGATACCAGGGGCGACCCCAAGTTTTACTGAAATATCTATAACTTTTTGAATGGCATTAACCACAGTTGGGTGAGAAGTCTGCCCGGGTACTCCATACGATAGAGATAAATCCTCAGGTCCAACAAGAGCCACATCTATTCCAGTCACCGAAAGTATTTCTTCCAAATTTTCGATCGCGACCTTTCTTTCTATTTGAGCAATAGCCACCGTATCTTGATTCTTAATTTCAATAAATTCAGCAAGATCTCCAAACCTGTAGTCAGAGTGCGGAGCATCCCCCGATAGACCTCTAATTCCTTCAGGTGGATACTTCATAAAACTAACTAAAGTTTCCGTATCAGTGACCTTCTCCACCCTTGGCAGCATTAACCCCATGGCTCCTGCATCCAGATACCCAGCAGCAAGACTATAGTCAAGGTTCCTAATTCGGACCAAGGGACAAATTTCTTCCAATCGAGCGACTCTTAAAATTTCCCTAACACTTCCCTGATCGTATGGGCTATGTTCACAATCAACCATAAAAAAATCAAATCCAGCCCGTTTAAAAACCTGGGCAGCTGTAGGGCTCACCATCTCCTGAAGCATAGTGCCATAGACCTTTTTACCTTCTTCCAGATCTCTTTTCATTTCGTTTCTAAGCATTTTGTACCCCTCAATTCAAAATTCTTCAATAAATTCCTATTGCGTATCGTGTGATTATACGTATTAGCCCGAATCATTTAGAATTTTATATATCATTAAGGTTAAAAAAGAGGAATTACATGAGCAGGGATTCTCTGTGGAAACAATTAGAAACCACTTTAAAAGACAAAATAACCACTTTTGACGGAGTAGCGGGTTTGTCGGTGAAAAGTCTTACAAGTGGAAAAAGCATTTCTATTAATGGAGATGAAGTATTCCCCACAGCTTCGACAATAAAGATACATGTATTGGCAAAGCTGTTTTCTCTGCAAGAAGAAGGCGAAATAGACTTATCACAAAGAATTCGGTTTACTCAAAATATGTACGGAGCTGGAAGTGGGGTAATTCACTTCCTAGAGAATGATCCTGAATTTACTATTTTGGACGTGGCTATACTCATGATGCTTGCGTCAGATAATACTGCCACCAACACCTGCATAGATGTTGCCGGGATGGAGGGAATTAATGATTTAATCCGAGACATGGGCTTGTCTAAGACCAAGCTCAGGCGCAAGATGATGGATCCTGAGGCAATAAACAGGGGTGATGAAAATGTTTCTACCCCGAACGAATTAATCTTGATGATGGACCTATTGCATAACGAGAAGCCTACTCCAAAAGTATCCGCTCAAGTCTTAAGAATCATGAGTAAACCAAAATCCGCTTATCTGAATAAGGCAGTGGGATCTAAGGTGGTAGTGGCCAATAAACCAGGGGGTATGGACAAGGTACGGGGTGATACAGGAATAGTCTATCTACCAAATAACCCGTATGCAGTCTCCATTATGAGCAAATTCTCCATGGTCGATTCAATGGCTCAGGAAGGTTTCCTTATAGATCTTGCTAGAAACATCCACAAGTTTATGGCAATTATGGAAGAAACAAATGAGTTCGGACTGGGTTTGCCAAAAACCCTGCCCTTATAGCCAAAAAATGGAAACAAGAGCATTAGGAAAATCTGATTTAGAAGTTTCCACCGTGTGTTTTGGTGCCTGGCCAATAGGCGGAGGCATGGGAAATGTTGACCCAAAACAAGCTGCAGACACTATCCATGCGGCAGTGGATGCAGGAATTACCTTTATCGATACTGCTGAGGGTTACCAAACTAGTGAGTCAGTTTTAGGACAAGCCTTAAAAGGCAGGCGAGATTCAGTGATTCTAGCCTCCAAGCTGTCAGGGCCAGATCACTCAGAAAAACACATTCGTGAAGCGATAGAAAACAGTCTATCTGCTTTAAATGTCGAATACATTGATCTATACCAACTTCACACCCCACAACCCAAATGGCCTATAAAAAATACTATGGAAATCCTGATGGATCTGAAAAAACAGGGCAAGATCCGGCATATAGGGCTATCGAACTTCACGTCCGACCAAACGCAGGAAGCTATGGAATTTGGTCCGATTATCAGTTCCCAGCCTCGATACAACTTACTTTTCCGACAAGAAAATCCAACTTTGACCTTTTGCAAAGAAAACCAAATAGGGGTTATTCCTCATTCAGTATTGGCCAAAGGTCTGCTGGGAGGTAGCTACAAACCTGGTCATACATTTCCCAAAGATGACGAAAGAAGATTATTCAATTTCTTCCAAGGGGAATTGTTTCAAACTATTTATGAAGTAACCCAACAATTAGAGGAATGGGCTAAAAGTCACGGAAGAGATTTGATACAGTTAGCAATTGCATGGGCCCTAGCTAATTCTGCAGTAACTTCAGCTATAGTAGGTATGAAATCAGTTGTGCAAGTCCAAAATGTAGCCCAAGCTTCAACGTGGAAACTTACCTCCACCGATTTATCTGAAGTCGAGGCTGTTATCGGAAATTTACAACCTGAGTGGATTAAAGATCAAACACCAGAAGACCTCCCCTATAGATTTGGGAGTTACTGAAGTACCCAATACTCGCTAGACTATCGGCCATTTTTGAGGGAACGACATTTTATTTCGGTTCATCATATCGGCTCCAATATCCTGCACCTGACGTATTAACTTTTCGGTGTCAACAAATTTAGGCACATAGTCCTCTATGACAACACGTCCGTCTACCATAACTGTTTTCACACTTCTGCCATCAGCGTTGTAGACCAAGCTATTAACAGGGTTAAAAAGTGACTGCCATTCAGGTCGTAGTGTGTCATACATCACTATGTCTGCCTTTTTCCCAACTTCCAAAGACCCTATTTCAGAATCTAAACCCAAAGCCTTTGCGCCATCTATAGTAGCAAGTTCCAAAGCTTTCTCAGCCGGAATCTGGGCTGCATCACCGGTAGCATCCTTTATGAGTACTGCAGCCAAGTACATTGAGCGGTTGGTCTCTAAAAGATTGGAATTATTTCCTGCATCTGTTCCTAAGCCAACTCGTACGCTAGCATCCAACAATTCAGATAAGGGAAAATTCTTACCATAGCCCCCACCGTTCTTCACCACGTTGGTAGGACAGGTGATTACAGCAGTACCAGTAGAAGAAAGAGAAGCAATTTCTTGATCAGACAATCCCACACAATGTGCTAGAGCTACATTTGCGCCACAAAACCCATGTCTTTCCAAGGCAACCACAGGTGGTTCAGTAGATACATTTGAATTGAATTTTCCTGCATTGTTTACATGGAGGGTGCTCCCAACATTTAATTGATCAGATAAAAGTTTGAGCTCTCTTAACAGAGTGCCACCAACATATTCTGGGGAAAAAGGCATAGCCCAGGCATAAACTCTTCCTTCAAGGCTGCCATTATATTCAGTGATAAAGGATTCTGTTGTCCGTATTGCGTCGTCATGGGAGTATACCGCCATTCGATACGGATTTTCCCGGTCAGTGACCTGAATCCCCGTAATAAGCCTTATTCCAGATTCTTCGTAAGCGTCCATACATAAGTCAACGTGTTTAGTACTACCAGGGTCCATGATAGTAGTTGTGCCGTAGCTTAGAAGCTCGGTTATAGCTAATAAAGAGGTCAAAAGCTCTTCTTTTGGGGACATCGAATCCTGAAGACGAAACACATTGACAAGATAGTCGTTTCCTAGATCATCTGGAAATATCCCACGTGTAGCATGTGCGTAACTTATATGGCAGTGCCCATTAACAAACCCTGGAGTAATTACCATATCCTGGGCATTAATTACCTTATCCACGTTAAGTTGCGAAAAGTCCAACATCTTACCTAACGCTGCAATCCGATCATTTTCAATCAGAATGCTCCCATTCTTGATAATTCGCCTTTCATAATCCATGGTAATGATGTAGGCAGCATTATGTATGAGAATCTGATTATCACTCATGAATAACCTCCTTCAGACTAGACAATGACCTCACAGGAGTTCCAAGTCTATTCTTACCCTACCCGAAAATATAGCATCAATAACAAATTAACCCCTGAATGTGCGAACGTGAATAAAATTTGTAGTAAATAGTTTCTATTTATTACAATCACAATCTAATACAACAGATTCTATTTGGGGGATTGCATGACTAACGCGTTGATAGAAATCAGAAGAGTGCCTTTACCTGGTAAAGAGTTCATACTGGCAGAAGGGGTAAAAAAATCTTTGGAGGCCACCGGCAAATCCGGAATTGTGACCGCTACTAGCGCATCCTCCCACCTTCAAACCCGAGACGTTACAACCGCTATTACGGGTTTGACACTAAGTGAAATAACTGAGGTTGAAACGGCGGTATCAAACTCTCCCGAAGGCCAAGCAAGACTAATGGCCCTGGAGGAACTATGTAGCAAAGTCACGTATCAAGTACTGGTTATACTCGCCGCTTCGGAAAATATTTCATTAGATAAAGCACAATACATCAACCGCAGATATATGAAGGCCAAAAGAGGGCAATCCCAACTTTTGATTGAGGCATTACTTCAGTGGAGAGATAAATTTGAAAAAAAACCAATGGTGACTCGACCTTTAGCATCTGACTTAGATATCGTAAGACTCACCACTCCTATAGAAACCCTAGAAGAACTCGCAGAGACTATCTCAACGATAAACACAAATCCTGATCATAAGAAAAACAGGGATGCTGTGAGCGAGCTCACAGTGAGTGGATTCCAGACCAATAATAGAATTATCCATAGAATTTAATCTTCCGTTAAATTAGTTACAAAAACGCAAATTGAGATAGAGGTACGTTATGGCAAGGCTCGCTGGTAAAGTAGCAGTGATAACAGGTGGTGCTGGAGGTATTGGCCGAGCAGCAGCAAAACTTTTCGCAGAAGAGGGCGCTCATGTAGTTTTGGTCGACCTAAACGAATCTGCTCTGAAGGGTGTGGTCCAGGACATCGGAGATGAAAATGTAAGCTATGTTGCCGGTGATACAACGGACCCGGTTCAGGTACAACAGTTCGTAAATGCTACTGTTGAACGTCACGGTGGCATTGACGTATTTATCGCAAACGCTGGAATAGAAGGAGAAGTGAACTCAATAATTGATACTCCTGTCGATATGTTTGACAAGGTAATATCAGTAAACGTTAAAGGGGTATGGCTAGGTTTAAAGTATGTTATGCCAGTGATGCGTGAAAGAGGAGGTGGGAGTATTGTAATCACATCATCTACTGCCGGGGTTAGAGGATCGGCAGGGATGGCACCCTACTCTGCTAGTAAACACGCAGTAATCGGGCTGATGCGAACCGCAGCAATGGAAGGCTCTTCCATGGGTATTCGCGTGAACACAGTTAATCCGGCTCCGATTCAAACCCGGATGATGAGATCAATAGAAAAACAAAGAGTCTCTGAAGGAAAACAGGGCTTCAGTACAGTCGAAGAGGCCCAGAAAGCTGTTGCTGCGGGTAATCCACTGAGGCGATATGGGGAACCGGAGGAAGTCGGTAAGCTAATGATGTTTCTAGCCAGTGATGAAAGCAGCTTCTGCAATGGTGGAGTCTACATGGTAGATGGAGGTACAACGGCTGGACAAAACTCATTTGGGAGATAATTTGTCCATAGTCCATAACTGATTTGATAAACAAGATAATGCAGTCCCCCGTAGTGAAGTTACGAGACTTCAGGTTATTGGCTTTCTCAACTTTCTTCGAAAGCGTTACCCGTGGCGAAAACGTCGTCCTAGGTTGGGTGATTCTGGAACTAACCGACTCTCCATTCATGGTGGGTTTAGCCATGGGCATCCGACATGCACCTGCGTTCTTTCTAGGGATAACAGCTGGTACTATTTCAGACCTCATAGACAGAAGAACACTCATACGGGTACTCATGGCAACAGCTGCACTAGTGGCATTCCTGATGGGTCTTTTGTTGGCATCCGGCAAAGCAGAGTTATGGCATTTATTGTTAATTCCCGCAATTGGCGGAACTATCCATATGACGCTAAATACCATCAGCCGAAGTTTTGTTTTTGACTTGGTGGGTCAAGAAAATGGATTATTAGGCATGTCTTATCTCAGCCTAGCAATACGTAGTGGGGGAATGGTTGGGGCCCTAGTAGTCGGTTTTGCTCTTGGGGAATGGGGAGCCGGCGCTGGATATTTTGCAATTTCTGTCGGTTGTGGGTGTGCCTTTCTCTTCTTGGCCTTAATCAAATCACCCGGAAATTCAGCCCCCTCAAGGAGAGGCGGTCTGGCAAATGGGTTTTCTGAATTCTGGAAAGAATTAAAACGCAACCGCACTCTATCTGCCTTGGTCTTGATAGTAATGTCTGTAGAATTATTTGGGTTTACCTCACACACTTTAATGCCCAGCATCGCCCGCGATATCTGGGACATGGGCCCTGAAGGCTTAGGGGTTTTGCACGCGTTCAGTTCTGCAGGAGGCATAATAGCAATCCTCCTCGTTTCGATGTTTGGGCAGGGTGGTCGGCATGGGCTTCGATTTATAATTGTCTTGCATGTGTTTGGTGTAGCCCTTCTACTTCTAGGTTTGGCGCCTTCCGTTCATATAGCTATTTTGGCAATTGTTTTAATGAGTGGGATGATGTCTCTCTCTGATTTATTTTCCCAAACCTTGCTACAAAGATTGGTCCCAAATGATTTAAGAGGAAGGGCTATGGGGGCTTGGACAACAGCAGTCGGGACTGGTCCTTTAGGAAACTTAGAAATCGGAGCTCTAGCTTCCATATTGGGAGTAACCACTGCCTTGTCATTGCATGGGGGAGCCTTGATTCTATTGGCAATAGTCACCTTCGTGACCTTTAAAAACCTCAGGGAAATATAAACTTACTTGTGAAGCTAGCCACAAAGACATGTATCATGCAAGAAACAAAGGAGAGGTATAAATTATGGGATTGAAAGATCGAACTCCAACTACTGTTGAAGAGTACCTAGATTACAAAGCCCGTTTCAGTAACTGGGGAAGATGGGGTGACGATGACCAGTTTGGAACACTCAATCACATAACTCCCAAAGTAACAAAAGAAGCCGCCAGTCTCATCGATACCGGTCGGACCATTTCTTGCGCGAACCCCCTAGCGACCCATTCGGTAGTACCTGACCAGTTTAGAAATCCTAGACCAGCTGACCATAATATGGCAGTTCATGAGCGGGGGTCGGGAGATTACATTGGGGTTTCGTATCACGGTTTTGTAAATACACACATAGACGCACTCTGCCATTTTTTCACCAAAAGTGTAGTTGCCGGAGGGCGTCTATATAACGATAAGGACCCTGCTTTGGTCAGAGATTCTGGAGCAGCCACACATTCTATAGACAATTGGCAGGACGGGATAATAACCAGAGGGGTTCTCTATGACATTCCAAAATTCAGAGGTATTGATTTTGTCGATTTGGAGAATCCTGTTGAAGGCTGGGAGCTCCAAGATTGGGCGGATACCCAAGGCATAACACCAAGCTCGGGAGATGCAGTTCTTATACGATCAGGATATAGTGCCTTTTGGAAAGCGCATCCAAACTTAGAAATGACATTCCCACCCAATACTCCTGGTAACGCTCCTTCAATAATTGAATTCCTATATGATACAAACGCCTCATTACTCGGATGGGACCTTCAGGAATCAGGCCACCGTGAATACGATTATCCGGCAAGAATCCCTGTCCATGAAGTAATCATCCCCCACATGGGCATGCCTATTCTCGATAATGCCAACTTTGATCGATTGGCGAAAACCTGCGAAGAGTTGAACAGTTACGTATTCCATTTTACTATCGCTCCTCTGGTGGTAGAGGGTGGTACAGGCTCTCCAGTAAATCCAATAGCTATGTTCTAGAAATTATCGCTCTTTTGTGAATCGCTTTACCGACGGTATTACCATTGTGGCTTACCTGAATTTCATAAGTAAGGCGACCCTTTTCTCTATCAATTTCAGTTAAGGATGTGCATATTTCTACAGTTTCTCCAACGTCTGTCCGTGCAACATGCCGAAGACCATCAACCGCGTAACCCACAGTGGAGGTATCTTCATCCAAGAGATGATCTGATTGCTTGATGCATGCACCTTCCATCAGACCCAACATTGCCGGGGTAGACAGTACATCATCACCCTTATTTCCAGTTCTATTAGTAGTCATTTCAGTAGTAATCTGCACATCGATACGTCCTGACTGACCAATTTCAAGGTTGCTTGTATTCAAAGTTTTCTCCTGTTAGTGAATATAAACGCGATTATACCTAAGAGGGAAGAAGGAATGTTTAGGTGCATTTTGATAAGATCGAGGAACTGGCGTCAATATTTATCTATGGGGGACCCAAACTACAAACTGAGGAAAAATGATAACTAGAGGTAATTTTTTTAGAGAGCAGTATCCCAAAAAATTTATGGGTATCGATGGTAAATCTATGGCCTACATAGACGAAGGAATAGGAGATCCAATAGTTTTTATCCATGGAAATCCAACGTCTTCATACCTTTGGAGAAATATAATCCCACATGTTGATCATCTAGGAAGGGTCATAGCACCCGACCTTATAGGGATGGGTGACTCCGATAAATTGGACAACACCGGACCGGCTAATTACAAATTTGAAGAGCACTGTAAATACCTATACAACCTATTCGAAAATTTAGAACTCTGGAACGTACATTTTGTAGTTCATGACTGGGGCTCAGCTCTCGGATTTTACTGGAGCCAGCTCAACCCAAAAAGAGTCAAAAGCATCACCTACATGGAAGCTATAACTGGCCCTATCGAAAGTTGGGAAGATTGGCCTGAGGTGGCAAGGAATATTTTCCAAGCTTTCAGGGCCGATGCTGGGGAAGAACTAATACTGGAGAAAAACATATTTGTTGAAAGGATACTTGCAGGAGATGGAAAGCTTTCAGAAGAGGACTTAGAAATTTATTTGGCACCTTATAAGATACCAGGGGAGGATAGACGCCCTACCCTTACCTGGCCCCGGGAAATACCTATTGCTGGAGAGCCTGATTATATGGTCGCAATAGCTGAATCGTATGCCGAATTTCTAAGTACAAGTGACATACCCAAACTCTTCATAAATGCGGACCCTGGGTCAATACTGGTTGGTAACCAGAGAGAAAAGGCTCGATTGTGGAATAATCAACGAGAAGTCACAGTCAAAGGCGGGCATTTCGTCCAGGAAATATCCCCAGATGATATCGGCGGTCATCTAGCAGATTTCATAGCAAGTTTTAAATAGCACCTACTTTTGAGTAATCTTTATGCCTACTGATGCTGAAAATATCACAGATCCTACTAAGGCCAGTAAAAAAGTTGTGCCAATAAGACTATCGATTCCCCACGCATCTGAAATAAATCCAGACACCCCTGGGGCAATAGCAAATCCGCAAATATAGCCAACACCCACAACTGCCGATATTAATCCGAAATTAGACTCACCCAGAAGCCTAGCCGTTATGACTGGTTTCACCAGGTTCATTATCCCAAATGAACCTCCTTGGAATACCACGAACAATCCAAGAAGGAGAGGCCTCATTCCAGAGTAGTAAAGCAATACCCCAGCGCAAACCAATAACACACAACTGAATAAGGCGACTCCGATAATCTCGAATTCTCTTTTGAGATATTTTTCTATTGCCAGCAACCCAATGCGTCCCCCGACTTGCATCGGTCCCATTGCAGAAGCCATCAAAACAGCCGAGGTAGAGGAGGCTCCCCTAGCTTCAAGCAAAGGAAGTATCTGACTAATTAACATTATGTGATTTAGAGCGAAAGCGGTGAACAGAATACTTAAACTCCAAAAAATGGGCTTCTTCACTAATGATCGGAAAAACGTGGTCGAACTTTTTGATTCTGAAAAACCCTCTGTTGTTGATAGATTTGCCTTTGTATCTACATAAATACCAATCCAAAAAAGTGGCGCCGCCAAAAAGCACAGTAAAAAACTAAATACATAAAAACTAGCCTCCCAATTGAAAACACTAGAAATTGTCGCAGACAATATGAAACTTAAGGTTATTGAAAAGCCTGCAAAAAGGGTAACCATCACAATGGGTTCTTTTGCATTGGAAGCGTAATGCCTAGTGAGAATCGCAAAACACGGATCATAAAGACAGGCTCCCATAGCAATGCCAGCTACAGCCCACAAGATATAGAATTCCGCCAAAGACCCAACCAACGGAATAAACAACAAGCAAATTCCTCCTAGCGCAACCCCGCCTGACATCAACTCTCGGCCAAATCCTTTATCAATCAGTTTCCCAGACACTATTCCCATGAAGGCAGATACCACCAAGGCAACCATGAGCGCCGCGGATAACTCGGATGCGCTCCAGCCAAAATGCAATTTCCAACGTATCAGAGAAGCAGGAAAGAGATAAAAAAGGCCCGCCCATGCGAGGGTTTCACCTACTGAAATAGCCCAAAGTCTGGGGTTGGACCACACACCTGATTTATTTTGATCCTGAAGCATAAAAAGACGCCTATTTAGAGATGCCTCAAATATATCACTGGAGAGATACCTTATTGCAGGCTAGTGGTACTATTCGCGATATCAAAGGAAGGAGCACTCAAATGAATGACCTAATTTATGAATCAGTAAGCAACATAGCAACTGAAATTAAACAGAAGAAAGTATCCTGTTTAGAAGTTACAGAGATGCATTTGAAGCGCATTGAGGCCGTAAATCCTGTACTTAACGCTGTCGTTCAAATCTGCTCTGAAAGAGCCATCGCTGAAGCAAAAGCGGCAGATAAGAAGATCTCAAACCAGGAAAAGATTGGCCCCTTGCACGGAGTCCCTATGACATTAAAAGATTCACTGGATACTAAAGAAGTCATATCGACTGGTGGGACCAAAGGGCGGGTCAGCTTCATACCGGAAAACGATGCAACAGTCACATCCAGGTTAAGAAATGCCGGAGCAATTCTATTGGGTAAAACAAATACCCCAGAATTTACACTGGCGGGAGAAACGGACAATCTAGTGTATGGACGCACCAACAACCCTTACGACCCAACTAGAATCCCTGGAGGTTCAAGCGGGGGAGCCGCCGCAATTATAGCTTCTGGAGGTTCACCACTGGATATAGGAAGTGACACTGGTGGCAGCATAAGGATGCCGTCACATTTTTGTGGAATAACTGGAATAAAACCCAATAGTGGCCGAATACCAAGAACGGGCCACATTGTGAACCACACTATGGGAGCATTCGATTCGTTGACTCAAAATGGACCTATGGCCCGATACGTGGAAGACTTGATACTAACTTTACCTATCCTTTGCGGACCAGACTGGGTAGACCCTGCCATTATCGGAATGCCTTTAAGAGATCCTTATAAGGTTAGGGTTCAAAATCTAAGGGTAGCCTTTTATACAGATAACGGTATTCACCAGCCGTCTCAAGAAATACAAAATACTGTAAGAAGTGCTGCTAAAGACCTAGAGAATATAGGCCTTACAGTTGAAGAGGCTCGTCCAAAGGCATTGCAAATGACCCCCGAAATCAATAATTCACTTAATGGTGGTGACGGAAGAGCATGGGTAAAGCGATTGGTTGATTCTGCCAATACGACAGAGATATCTCCATTTCTTCAAAAGCGTTTAAGCAGCGCCAGCCCTATATCCACAGCTGAATTCACAGCTAACCTAGAGATGTTAGATAAATACAGGAGTGACATGTTGTTTTTCATGAAGGATTATGACGCTATAATCAGCCCCACAGCTCCTTTTACCGCCTGTGGCCACGGCGAGACCTTCAGCGACAAAAATAGAAACGCCTTTGCATACACACAGGCCTACAATATGACTGGATGGCCCGGAACAGTAGTCAGGTATGGAGAGACTGAGGATAATTTGCCAATCGGGGTGCAAATCGTCTCCCGGCCATGGAGAGAAGATGTTTCTCTCGCAGTAGCCCTAGAACTTGAAAAAATTTCAGGAGGATGGAAAAGACCTAACATCTAAATTCCGGTTGGTTACCAACAAGAAATAAAAGAAGAGCGGGTAAAATAATGAAAGAATCACCTGTTATCACAAAAATAGAAGCTATTCATTACTCTCACACATTGAATGAAGTAGGTAGGGACTACAACACCTTTAACATGGTGTATGAACCAGGAGGAACATCCGAACAATCGGGATCTTTAGTGAGAATTCATACTGATCAAGGTTTAATTGGAGAGTACCCTGACGTTAACGATCCTACCCTAGCTGAAATAAAAATATTGGGTTCCTATCTCATTGGCAAAAATGCCCTCGCACGTGAACCAATATATAACGATTTGAAAAGAGGGTCTCGGCATTGGGCAATGTTGGGCATGGGAATTATCGATATTTGCCTGTGGGATATAGCAGGAAAATTTTATGATGAGCCTTTGTTCCGTTTATTAGGAGGCGAACTGCAGCCACTAAAAGCTTACGCTTCCACCTTGCA
>DJMH01000003.1 GCA_002435305.1 Dehalococcoidia bacterium UBA6495 | reverse complement strand
CTATTTTTCATAACCAGAATATCGTCAGGTGATACTTCAAGATCCGGATCATCAATACGGTTCCCTAGGTCATCATGATCTTCAAAAACTATCGCTTTCCCTTTATGAACCATTAGATCTGGAGATGCCGCAGTAGGTTTTATGACTGCCCCTGTGGGTGCTATATTTCCATACAGCACTGCCAATCCTCCTTCTGGGTCGAGCGGGTTACTCATCGGTCTAATAATGTCTTCATTATGAACAAGATGCCCGGCAATATTTTCACCTAAAGTTCTGCCTGTCACCGTAATGTTGTCTAAATCCAAAATGCTCTCGATTCTTCCCATTAAAGCCGGCACTCCACCGGCATAATAGAAATCTTCCATCAAATATTGGCCCGAAGGCTTCAGATTGAGCAAGAACGGGGTGGTCTTAGACAATTCGTCGAATCTCTCTAAGGAAAGATCTATACCTACCCGACCGGCAATAGCCGTCAAGTGCACTATAGCGTTTGTTGAACCGCCGATAGCATGCAAGCATTTGATTGCATTATCAAACGCCTTTTCATCCATTATTCTCGAAGGTGTTAGGTCCGAACTCACGTTCTTCACAATTTGCCTTCCAGCCTCTTCGGCATGCTGTTTCCGGCGAGAATCAACGGCCGGTATTGCAGCGTTTCCAGGCAATGACATACCTAAAGCTTCTCCCATAGTTCCCATGGTAGAAGCCGTTCCCATCGTCATACAATGTCCATTGCTCCGAACTATGCAACTTTGTAATTCGGCCCAATCGTCTTCATCTATGGTGCCAGCCCTAAGCTCAACTTCGTAGCGTCTGCAGTCCGTACATGATCCTAGTTCTTCCCCTTTCCAATTACCTTTAAGTTGAGGTCCTCCTGTGACCAATATAGCTGGTATATCAGCACTAGCGGCCCCCATCAGAAGAGCAGGGGTAGTTTTGTCGCATCCACCCAATAAAACCACTCCATCTAGAGGGTTCGCTGTTATTGATTCTTCAACATCCATACTAAGTAAATTTCTGTAGAGCATGGTTGTTGGCTTCATGTTGTATTCACCAAGCGACATAACAGGGAACTCCATAGGAAATCCTCCAGCCTGCCAGACACCAATTTTCACAGATTGTGCTAAATCTCTTAAATGGGAATTGCAGTGGGTAAGCTCGCTCCAAGTGTTACAAATTCCTATTATTGGCTTCCCTTCATATGAAGATTCACTAAACCCCTCCGCTTTAAAAGCTGCCCTCCTCAACCATCCATATAGCTCCGGGGTATCGAACCATTCTCGACTTCTGTTAGGGGGCAGGTCAGTACTCATTCGGCTTCCTTATCAGTATCATTTAAAACCTCTTCACTAGGATCAATTTGACTCTCCTCAAAGCTCTTTCTGTATGAGGCTTACTATCGACTGTTTCAATTGGTTTTGAGATGGAGGAGACACATAAAAGACCTGTATATCCGACGGGAACTGGACTCGATGATCTTCTGATATAAATAAGGCAGCGACTCCGTCCTCTTCAAGAGTTTCATCAATCTGTTTGCCTATGTATTCATATCTATCGCTCATCGCTGTTTGATAACTTTCCGAGGCCAAATCAGATACCTTTTGACTTACTAAGCCCATGGAAAGACATCTTTGCCAGTCAGATAGTTCAAACAGCAAGTCTTGATCTTCAGTTTGTTCTAGGTGGCCTGAAGAGTCGGTAATTTCTTTGATTAGAGAGGCTGACCTTGGCGCAATTTGAGACAGTAACTGCTCTCCAGCCTTGCCTTCATCATGAATTAATTCGTGGAACACGTGCCGAATAGTTCCTAAAGATTTTTCCAAGTTTTGTAGCTGACCTTTAATTTGATCCCAGTGTGTGTCCGCAAGATCGGAAATCTGTCCTTCTAGTTGAGGAGGCACGGTTACCAGGGGCACCAAAAACAATTTCCTTTTTCTATCAAACTGGCTAGGGTCTGCTTTTCCTGTAGAACCTAATGTCACCATTTAATTTTTCTCCAGTCTTACCGCGCAAACTTTGTATTCAGGTATTCTGGAATCTGGGTCCAGAGCAGCATTGGTTAAGAAATTTGCCGCATGTTCTTGTAGCTTCACAAATGGAACAAAAATCTCACCAGATCTCATCTTGTCAGAATAAGACACTCTTCCTTCCATTGTTCCTCTTCTGGATTTGACAGTGATCCATTCCTCATCGTTAACTTGGTACTTTTCCCCGTCCTCTGGACTTATTGATATAAGAAGCTCGGGTGCTCGCGCTAGTAACCCTTCAGCTCTTTTAGTGATCGTGCCACCATGCCAGTGGTAAAGTATCCTCCCTGTATTTAATATCAAAGGGAACCTGTCTGTAGGCAACTCATCTGAAGCAGGACCTTGGTCGAAACCAACAAATTTCGCTCTGGAGCCTCTAGGAAAATCATACTCATAAAGAAATCTCGTACCCGGATGGTCTAGATCAGGGCAAGGCCATTGAATACCACCACCTTCCAGCCGGTCATAGGTTATACCTGCAATCATAGGAGTTAATGAGGACATTTCATCCCAAATTTCAGAGACGTCCTTATATTCAAATTGATCTCCCAAACCCAAACCTTTCTTTACCGATATTCGCTGGGCTAAATCGCAAATTATCTCCCAGTCTGGTCTCGAGGATCCAACTGGCTTTATAGCCTCTCTGACCCTTTGAACCCTTCTTTCACTATTTGTAAATGTCCCGTCTTTTTCTGCAAATGAACATGCCGGCAAAACAACATCTGCTATTTGTGCTGTTTCATGTAGGAAAATATCCTGGACAATTAATAATTCGAGTTTTTTGAATGACTCTTCAGCATGATTTAGATCAGGTTCGCTTAGTAACGGATTTTCACCAGTGATATACATGGCTTTAATGCGCCCATTGTCAATCTCACGAACCATATCAGTCACTACTAATCCAGCTTTATCAGGCAGAGGGTTACCGCCCCAAGCTGTCGAAAATTTTTCCACAGAATCAGCATTTATGGTCTGATAGCCTGGGAATGCATTCGGTAGACATCCAGCATCACCACACCCTTGGACATTATTCTGACCACGAAGGGGCGAAATACCCGAACCCGGTTTCCCAAGTTGCCCCGTAGCAAACGCCAAATTCAATAGCCCGTGAGCATTCGCAGTACCCATTGTATGTTGTGTGATTCCCATACCCCATATAAGACACGAACCACTGAAAGGAGGAGCGGCATACATGCGGGCCGCTTCTATAATATCTGCTTCATTAACTCCTGTTATCGATTCCACATATTCTGGCGTGTATTTGGTGACAATATCTGACCAGTCGTCAAATCCTTCAGTTCGATTTTTTATGAAATTTTCGTCTGCTAGCCCATTTTCTAAAATCACATGAGCCATACCATTTAGCAAAGCAACATCTGTTCCTGGTCTTGGTCTGAGCCAAATATCTGCATAGTCGCACATGTCTATTCTTCGTGGGTTTATAACGATAAGTTTCGCGCCACGCTCGACTACAGCACTCCGCATTCTGGAGGCGGCTACAGGATGATTAGAATTGGCATCCGACCCTATAATCACAAGGCATCCGGCCTCTTCATAATCTATGTATGAATTACTGGTCGCTCCGCTTCCAAGAGAGGCCAACATTGCCTCCACGGATGGCGAGTGGCAAAGTCTTGTACAGTGGTCTATATGGTT
Organism: Dehalococcoidia bacterium UBA6495; assembly: GCA_002435305.1. Taxonomy (GTDB): domain Bacteria; phylum Chloroflexota; class Dehalococcoidia; order Lucifugimonadales; family UBA826; genus UBA11996. The sequence goes on along the minus strand of DJMH01000003.1, from coordinate 1,181 downwards.
ACTTTGCATAACCAGACGTGAAAATTTTTGTTGTATGTATCCATCCTCATTTGTCGCCTTTGCAGAACACAAGGTGGCGAAACTATCACCTTCGCAGGCAAGCAATTTATCCGCTATGAAATCCAAAGCCTCATCCCAAGTCGCAGGTTGTAACGACCCATTTCTCCGAACCAAAGGCTCAGTCAGACGATCTTCATGATGAACAAATGTGTATCCAAATCTTCCTTTTACACAAAGCATTCCCAAACTGGAATCATTTTCTGGATCATCCAGCATTTCTACGATGGTGTCATCCGATGTTACTTGTGCCTTTATTCCGCAACCAACCCCACAGTAAGGACATGTGGTGGTAACAGTTCTTTCAATAACTGCCGGTTCGACTTTGGTGGAAATAGCGCCTGTTGGGCATACTGATAGACATTGGCCACAGGTAGTACAGATAGATTCCAGCAAGGGCTTGTCCATAAAGGTCCCGATTCTGGCCTGGTTGGATGTTCCCAAAACATCTATAGCACCAATAAACTGATGGCCTGTTTGGCATGCCTGGGCGCACCTACCACAAAGGATGCAAGAGTCCATTGCTATATTAAATATTGGGTTGCTGGCATCTGTTTCCTCTCGAGACCGAGATTTCCACACCTGACCACTTATTGAATTGGACTCCATCACTCTAGACAATTCCTTGTAATCGTCTTTATCTGAATGGACCATACCAGCAGTTAATTCCAGAACACTCTTTCTTATCAAATCAAGCTTGTTCCCGGTGGTTGAAATCTTCATACCCTGTGAGATAGGGGTCGAACACGACGCTGGGTAACCACGAACTCCCTCAATCTCCACTAAACAGGTTCGGCAAGCACCAATAGGTTTCATATCCGGATCTTTGCATAACTGAGAAATGGCCGTCCCTGAAATGTTGATGGAATCAAGGACGGAACTAGGTTCTGGCACCTGAACTTCTTTGCCATTTATGAAAACTTCCATTAAATTCCTCCTCGTTGCGATCCCGGTGATACTTCCTGAAAATATGAGCCATAGCTCAGCACTGGATTGCCAGCGGCTTGACCTAACCCACAGAGAGAGGCAGCATTTATAACTTCAGCCAACTGACCAATTCCATTCCAATCAATTGCGTCATCACCGGAGTCGTTTGCCATCAACTCCAGTAAACGGGTAGTACC
>DJMH01000114.1:50213-58088 GCA_002435305.1 Dehalococcoidia bacterium UBA6495 | reverse complement strand
ATGTCAGATCTGAAAAATCTCCACTGATGACCTACCCTGTTAGCTGGGATATCACCGGCTTTTAATAACTTATAAATAGTCATTCTATCCAATTGCAAGTATTCTGCTAATTCTTTGGTAGTCATAAGATCGTTGCTCGCCACGCCTACACTCCCTCAGGGTTTATTCAAAGTCAAATTAAACCAATATGACATAATTATTCAGTGTTTATATAGTTAATTAACCTATTTATGATAAGAATAACCCATCCCGGCTGTCAATCCATATTGAATTCATGAATTAAGCTTCTGAGAGTGGTTCCCTTGATGTTGTTAAATTAGCGATCGATGATATAAATTGGAGAATAGCCATCACAAGAAACACTGATCGCATTCCCGATATAAAAGTTTGCAAGATTGTGCTTCCCGTCCCAGCTATCATGACCTCTTCTACATTTGAAGAAAAACCAGCAGAAAGCATTGTTCCACTAACTATTGCTGTAGCAATGGCGATACCTGTCACATTACCTGAGTTTCTAGAGAGATTGACCAAGGCAGATGTAACACCGAACTTATTTCCAGTGGCAGAAGAGAAGATGGCAGCGTTATTGGGAGAACTAAATATTCCGGACCCTGAGCTCATAATCACAATGGATAAAATGACAAACCAAATCGGGGTACTATCAGCCATAAAAGCCATCAGTAATAATCCACACCCTGCTAATAATAATCCAACGGTGGTGAATGGTTTAGTACCAAATTTATCAGATAGGTGGCCACTTAGTGGGCCTAAAATGATGCGACTTATAGCATTTGGAATGAGCACCCATGAAATTTGTGCCGGGGTTAGTTTTAAAGCGGCTTGAAGGTAAAACGTAATTAGAAATCGAAAGGACGTTACCCCTAAGAAGGAGATGTAGCTTGATCCAATTCCCACTGAAAATAGTCTACTACGGAATAAAGACAAGTCCAGCATGGGTGATGATGAGTTTAATTCCCACCAAATAAAAGTTGTAATTAACCCAATAAAGATCAGGAAACCTGCAATGATAGGCAGAGAGAACCATCCCAACTCAGCCCCATTTGATAAAGTGAGAAGGAATACAAGGAGTGTGGAAGAGGATAAAGTTGCCCCCAGCCAATCAAAGCTTTTATCTCCTTGAGTGGCCCCCGTGAATCTTGATGAATCCAATAAAAGCGCCGTACCTAAAAATGTGATGGCACATAACGGTACGTTAATCCAAAAAATCCAATGCCAGCTAACGTAGGTTACTAGAAATCCCCCTACAATGGGCCCAATTATTCCCCCCGTGCCAATAACACTGCCGTGAGCTCCCAATCCTTTTCCCCGTTCTCGGGCTGAGAAGGCAGAGGTTACCATTGCCATTCCATTGGCCTGGGTCATTGCTGCTCCAGCCCCTTGCAAAACGCGAAAAGGAATCATCAACATGATGGGATGAGCATACCCGAGGTACTGGGCAATAGCTGGTGAGCTGCCTGCGAATAGGGCCATCACACCAAACAGGACGACACCTAATAAATACATTGGTTTTCTGCCGATAATATCTGATAGGCGCCCCATTGGTAATAACAGCGCACTGATGGTTAAGGATTCGGCCAAAACCACCCACTGAATCGTAGTTAAGGATACGCCAAATTCTCTGGCGATCGTAGGTAAGGCAATACTGATACTCCCATGATGAATCACATTAGTTAGTGAGCCCAACCCAATTACCGAGAAAACCAGCCACTTGTAATTCGAGGAAGAGTATACGGATTTGAGCATTAGATTAATTGTACTCGCAGCGTACCATGCCTGTGCCTTTGAGTATATACTGCGCCTTGAGCAAAGAAGGAGCAAAAAAATATGTTAACCACACCCATTACAGGAACACCCTCGGAAGTGTTAGTTGAGCAGCTAGTAGCTTCGGGAATTAAATATGTTTTCTACAATTCAGGATCTAGAGAGGCGTTATTCTTTGATGCTTTGAACAGTAATCCTAATATTGATGGGATTTTGGCGCTGCATGAGGGCACAGTAGCCTCTATGGCAGGAGCATATACTCAAGTAAATAGTGAACCTGCCGTCATGGTGGTTCATTTAGGTGCAGGGCTGGCCCAATGCATGGGGCAGCTATATAACATTTGGTTTGGCGGCCTACCTGTAGTTGTTATTACCTTTGCAGGAGACACAGGCAGTTTTACGGACAGAATTAATTTGGATTTGGATTCAAGTTATAGCCCTGCCTCGATTTCAGTTCCAATGGCAAAGGAAACATGGACAATAATTGAACCTGAAGGTCTTCCAGCGGCTGTCGATCGAGCATTGAGGGTAGCAACGACTCCACCTTTTGGTCCTGTGCATCTGGCAGTATATGACAAAATGTTGGAAAACAAACAAGTCTCAACGGAGATAATTCACGGCGGTGCCAGGAACATAAAAGCGGGAAATGCCACAGATCAAGATATTGAAAAAATACTGGATGCTCTTGATAAAGCAGATAGGCCTCTTCTATATGTGGGCGACGGAGTTTGGAAAAGTGGAGCCGATAAATTAGCTGCAGAGCTGGCTACTCATTTTGGAACGGTAGTAGCCTCCCCGGAAACTGACCTTAGAGGGATTTCCCTCAAACATCCACAGCACATTGGCATGGCAAATACGGCTTTTGACTCATACGAGCCCGATGTAATCGTCTCCCTTGGGGCAAGGCATCAAGGTGCGGGAAAAAAGGAAGATATCGATCCTCTGAGAAAGACCAAACAAATTTTGGCCATGGGATCTGGCCTGGAATATTTGAAAAACTATCCGGGGTTAGAAGTGGGAATCATCGCTGATGAGACCTCCTCTATATCGAGAATGCTAGAAATAGCCAAAAGCGATTATAACGCCAAGAGGTACTCTAAACGAAGAGAGAAAACTTTGAACCTTGTGGGGAAGCAACGTTCTAAACTTCGAGATTCTTTGATGCCTTCCTATGAGAAAGGTAAGATACGACCTACCCTGCTAGTTGATGCAATAGATACAGAATTAGAAAAAATAGGGGGGGGGTATATTACCAATGAGCAATTTGCTGCGAGATATGATGCCGTGAGTCCGGGATTGTCAGAACGAAATAACATTTTGATGAAAGGTGCTGGTGGATCAGAAGGGTGGGGTGTAGGAGCCGGCATTGGGGCAAAATTGGCCGTTGGGGAAAAGCCTGTCATTGGGCTCGTTGGCGATGGATCCCTTTATTACGCGGATTCAGGACTGTGGACAGCGGTACATCATAATGTGCCCCTACTCTACGTAATACCCAATAATGGGGCCTATGGAATTGTAGCCGGATTCTTTGGTCAGAGTGGTGGCAGGATGTCGGATACGGGTAGTTATCAAGGTGTTGTTTTGGATGGTATAGACCCGGTTAAGATTGCGGACGCATTTGGCATGGAAGGTGAAAGAGTTGATGATGAAGAGAAGCTGAATAAGACGATCGAAAGGGCACTTGAAATAGTCATGAAACAAAACAGACCTTATTTACTAGATGTCCGTCTCCCACTTGGTTTGCCTGAAGGTGGCGTAGCCGATCAGCAGTACCGGATGAAATAATAAAGGTCCTGAGATTTAACTCAGGACCTTTATTATTTCGCATTAAGTGGCGGTTAGGTGCCCCTCAACCTTGGGTCTAAGGCGTCTCGAAGCCCGTCTCCGAAGAGGTTGAATCCATATACTGCGAGAGATAGACCTAATCCAGGCCAGATTGCCATCCACGGTGCTAAAATAAAATAGTCTCTTGCCGCACCCGACAACATGCCACCCCATGAGGGTCTAGGAGGCGGTACTCCAAGTCCCAAATAACTTAGAGAGGCTTCTGTCAATATGGCAATACCCAGTGCACTAGTTGCAATTATCAAAAAAGGTGCAACGCATTGTGGGGTAATGTGCTGAGCCATTATGCGGATATTGTTTGCACCAATGGCCCTGGCAGCGTCCACGTATTGAGTTTCTTTGACGGTTAAAGCCTGGGCCCGGACAACTCTATTTGCTCGTGGTATTTGGACTACTCCAACTGCGACTATTATATTTTCTATGGTTTGCCCCAACACTGAAGTTACAGCCAGTGCTAAGATCAAGGTTGGAATTGACATTAAGGCGTCCATGGCTCTTTGTATAAACTGGTCTGTTTTTCCACCGAACCATGCGCTAATCACACCGAGGACCCCTCCAAACCCTGATCCAAAGGCTACCGAAAGAAATCCGACCATTAGTGATACTTGAGCCCCCACAGCAATTTGTGCCCAAATATCCCTACCTTTGTCATCTGTTCCCAAAAGGAAGGTCGAAAATGGCTCCTTATCACTTGTGCTTAAGGGAGGGGAGAGCTTGTCGCCCAGTCGCCAATCAATGGGATCGTACCAGGTAACAAGGTCAGCCAGGATTGCCATCAGGCACATCATGATAATGATGACAATGCCAGCTGCTGCCAAAGGTCGCCTTTTCGTAAACCTTAAAGAAGCAGACAGTATTCTTACCGGTAATGAAGGAGTTGACTCCGCAATTTGTGCTAATTCTGTTGACATTTAATTCCCTATGCTACCGATTTATTGATATCTCACTCGAGGGTCAAACCACCCGTATGAAATATCTATTAGTAAGTTGACAAATACCACAGCTATGGCAAAGAAAAGGGTAATCGACTGTACTATTGGGAAGTCTCTGGCGAGCATTCCCTCGAGGATAAAATTTCCAAGTCCAGGCATTGAAAAAACCCTTTCCATTACAACTGAGCCACCCAGCGCCAAGGCGGTGGTTATTCCGATTACTGTTATTACAGGAATGAATGCGTTTTTAAGCGCATGCCGGGCGGTAACTACATATTGAGTGAGACCTTTTGCCTTTGCTGTGCGAATGTAATCTTGCCGTAGTACTTCCAGCATAGTCGACCTCATCATCCGCGCTTTGGTGGAAGCACTGATGTAGCCAAGCATAATCGATGGCCAGAAGAACTGCTTTAGGTTGCCCCAAGGGTCTTCTGTTATTGGGAATGAGCCTAATTCTGGGTTCCACATAAAAAAGTAGGCGCCGCCTAGCAGAAGTAATGTCGCGCTCCAGAAGGATGGTAATGATAGACCTGCTAATGATGTTATACGAATAGTGTAATCCAGCCATGTATCCTGCCTGAGAGCCATAATTATGCCTGCGGGAAGACCCAAAATAATGGCGATTATTTGAGAGAAAATGACTAGTTCAAGTGTCACTGGGAACTTTAATTTGAATTCATCGAAAACGTCCCTTCCTGTAAATAGCGAGTCTCCCCAATCACCTATCACGTATCCCTTTAACCAAGTAACGTACTGAATGTGTAAAGGGGCGTTAAGTCCGAGTTTTTCACGTATATCTTCTAGGTCTTCCTCTGAAACATCAATCCCTTCACCACCGGAGTTTGCTTCGGCAATCATTAATGCTACGTCGCCGGGGGCGATTCTTAGGAGGGCAAAAATCAAACCAGAAACCGTAAAGAGGGTAAGCACTCCAAAGAGGAGTCTTCTAATCAAATATTCCTTCATTTTATCTGTTCCCTGCTGAGGTGTCTCTTATTCTTACTCTCTGCATTATATATATGAAACGAACAGCAATCTATGTTGAATTTATTTCCGGGTTATCACTTGAAAACGGCTCGCCGACCCTTTCAGGCTAGCGAGCCGCTTTCCATTTTTTATCTTCGAAGGGTGAGGCTGCGAGTATCTTTAACTTGCGTCTCACCCCTTGAAACTATTTATGTGGCTAATTTCTATCTAACCACATCCTCTCCCACTGGGCCCATTTATTCTGGGATGGGTGAGGGTACAATTGCCAGCCTTTAACTTCATTAGACCAAGCTGGGAATATGTAGGTCCATGGATATGGAATTGAGTACATGGCTTCTGTTGCCAGGATTCTCTCTATATCGTGTACCAGTTCTACACGCTTTGCAACGTCTAGTTCACTGGACTGTTCAAGAGCCAACTTTTCTAGCCTAGCAGCCATTTCCGGATCAGCAATTTCTCGACCTGTACCACGGTAGTACCAACTTTCTTTGTCTTTCACCAGGTGAATCATGTAGAAGTCATCTGGGTCTGCAACATTGGTTCGTACCTTAGAACCGTAGTGGGTGTCGTAATCTGCTTCTCTACCTCGAGTGCCCTGGACAGCACTTTCAACGGAGGCAATAGTTACCTCAACATCCAGGTTTTTGCTCATCTGGTCCTGGAAGTACTCACATCCGTCTAGGTAAATCCGTGCACTTTGTGCCATACATTCAACACTGAATCTGACTCCAGCCCCAAGCGCTGCATCTACCAATCGATTTGCCTCTGCTATATCAGCGACTTTTCCGTCACCTCTTCTCCAGCCCGGCATTTCCCCTAGCTCTGAATCCGGCAGAGCCCAGATACTTCCTGGTGGCATCCACAGAGTGTGCCTATGCACACCTGATACGCCACCGGCCATATTGAAGTCTACCCAGTCGTCACGGTCAAGTGCTAAGTGCATTGCCATTCTGATATCTGGATCGTTGAAAGGCTCTCTTTCCATGTTTATCTGGATACCTTTACCCCAGGAATGGAGAGCAGGCATAATCGTAAATTTATCCTTGAATCGTGCGTTTATTTGCTCAACGTGAGCAGGTAGCAAAGAAGCGCTGCCTTCACCGTAGTAGTCAGTCTGTCCTGTAATTAGAGCAGAGAATCTAGCGGTGGCGTCCGTGATAATGAATTGGTCTTGACCTTCGGTCAGAGGCAACCCTTCACGCCAGTAGTCAGGGTTTGCCCGGATCTTGGATTGAACATCAACCTCAAATTCTGTAGGTACAAAAGCTCCTGTTCCGGTGCCCCACAGGAATGTCACAGGTGTGGTTTCATCCAGCAGGTCAATGTACGGGATTTCTAAGTCAGGATGATCACCTTCTTGCCTAATATAAGCAACGAAATCCTTGTCCATATTATTAGGCGAACCTAGCATTCCTGCGAACTGAGGCAGGGTTCTAGCTAGAGCCTCCTTAAATTCAACCTTGAACGTGTAGTCGTCGATACACGATGATGTCTCATAGTGGCCCAAGGCTGCTCTTGGTCCCGAGTGAAGGATTCCTTCTGGGGGATTCAAAGCAAATTCCAAGCTGGCCTTGGCATCTTCGCAGGTAAAGCTGTCCCCAGACACAGCTGATGCGATTTCAGCTGGAAGATTGGGGTTGACCTGGAAGTTAATGCCTTCTCTCAGTTTGAAAAGTACAGTGAGTCCTCCGTCCTGTACTTCCCATGTTTCGGCAAGGTCACCCTCAATTTGTCCACCTAGTCCCAACCAAGGGTCATACCTTAGAAGAGCGTTGTAGGTAGGAAGGAATTGAGGACCTTCAAAGCTGTGTCCATAGTTTGGGTCATGCCCAGATAGCTTGTGGGAAGCTCCGTATCGGAAAATTCCCCCTTTCTTCGGCTCACCCCAAGCAGAGTTGTATCCTGGGCCAGACATGTAAAGGTCCATCCAGGTCTGTTCAGCCGCCTTCTGTACCGGTGTAGGCACGGCGGTTGCTTTGGCTTCTTTAGCAACTTCTTTCTGTACCAAAGCTACCGGGGCCGGAGCTGCCGCTGCAGCTGCCATTGGTTGTGCTGGTGCTGAAGGAGCTGCCGCTGCAGCAGGCGCCGCTGCCTGTGCTGGTGCTGCAGGAGCTGCAGCCTGTGGTGCCGCAGGAGCCGCGGCCTGTTCAGCAGCCGCTGCACAAGCCATAAACAGTGAAATAACTGTTATGGTTCCCAGCATTATTATTAGTTTACTTCTCATCGTTTTCCTCCCATCTATTAAATGGTCTAATTCATTCGCTTCAATGATAGAACAAAAATACTGCCAACATTATACTAAATGAATTAATGGGTCGTCACGTACTAT
>DJMH01000114.1:39616-49900 GCA_002435305.1 Dehalococcoidia bacterium UBA6495 | reverse complement strand
CGTCACGTACTATAATGATTGACTGTTGAGGAACAATAAGGGATAAACTAGATAAGGTCAATCCATATTAAAACCCAAATGAGCCTCTGAATTTCAAATTGATATTTCCGTGTGTAAATTATTTATGCCAAAGCGCCTTAAGAAAACAAACATTTAATGAAACCATTGACTATATGTCCTGGCTGCGGGCGAAGTGATAATCTAGACAAACTTTTTTGTCCCCATTGTAGAAGTCAGCTAAGTAGAGGCCGCGCCGTGCCAGAGGAAGAGGCCGAAGCAATAGAATTTGGTCGACTTCAGGCCTTGAAGAGAGCAAAGAAAAAGAGCTATGCCATTAGAGGTGGTCTGGCTGCTGTTGTTCTGATTATTCTTGCGTTAATGTTTTGGAATCCTGGGAATCAACATTTTGAACCAACAACTAGCCTTTCTGCTCAATTCTCTGATTTTGAGTGGAATATGTATCAGGGGGGTCCGGCACTTTCAGGCAGTAGGGATTTAAACCAGTTAGCCTTTCTTAATACCTGTCTTATTTTCGATTGTATTTCTAATTCTGATTCTAATGTCGGGGGGGTTGTGTGGCGTTACCAAGCAAATGGAGCTATATCTTCTTCCCCTGCAGTCACAAAGGAAGCCGTTTACGTCAGTACAGATGACAGCCGGATTCTTGCATTAGAGCTTGAAACGGGGAATCCGATATGGGAATACTCTGCGGAGGCACCTACAGATTCTTCCCCAGCTATAGCAGGTGACCTGCTTTATGTTGCACTGAGAGAGGGAAGGTTTGTCGCCCTAGACCGAAATAATGGAACTGTAGTATGGGATTTTCAAAGTGGCGAACCTTTTTTCTCGTCTCCTTCAGTTCATAATGGGATTGCTTACATAGGGTCGGGAGATGAGAAATTTTACGCTTTTGATGCACTGACCGGCCAGCAAATTTGGGAATATGAGGCTGGTTCAAGGATTGCTAATGCCAGCGCGGTGAATGAAGATGTTGTTGCTTTCACTACCCAAGATAATGTTTTGCACATTGTGGATGCTTTTAATGGTGACTTGAGACTCGATTACCCAATCGGGTCCTCTTATAGTGCTCCAGGTATGGATGGCAAATTACTGTTCGTTTCGGACCTGAATGGTGTGGTAAGGGCTATTGATTGGACAAAAATTCAGTATCCCATGGAAAAAACGGCTCGTAGGTTTAGAATGACCATGTTCTTGTGGGGGTTTGAAGACACACCTCCTGTCATGAAAGGATTTGTTTGGAAATTCCGAAACCCGAGAGAGGTTTTTCAAAACACCCCGACAATTGCAAATGGTATGGTTTACGTTCCCTCCCTCGACGGGCAGATCTATAAGCTCAGTGCCTCAACTGGGGACCCACAATGGAGATATACTACGGAGGGTACGATTTCAGAATCAGTCTCGGTAGTCGGTGGCCTTATGTTGGCAGGGGATTCAACAGGTAAAGTGCACGGTGTGGATGTCGAAACGGGAAAGAAGATTTGGGAAATGCAATTAGATGGTCGTATTTCCTCGACCCCGGTAGTGTCGGCGGAAATGTTATTTGTTGCCACCCAAAACGGCTCTCTATACGCGATCAAATAACATGCATGTGAGGTGATTTAAAGGTGGCAGATGTAACTGCGGGCCAATTCAACTCTCATATTGCCAATGGTAAAGACCTGTCTGGGCTCAATCTATCTGGTCTTGATCTGTCATATTTATCCATAACAAAATTGAATTTACGTGGTGTGAATCTGGCTGGATGTAATCTCTCAGGATCAGACCTAAGTGGCTCCGATTTAACAAGAGCTAATTTAAGAGGTGCCTGCCTTGATGACGCGAAACTTTATGGAACTATTTTCACAAGAGCTAATTTAACTATAGCCGACATGCGAGGCGCTGACTTAAGGTGCGCTAATTTTGAAGGCGCCAACCTAAGTGGAGCGGCCTCCAATTCTTGGCAAAGTACAGCGAGAGTAATAGGTGCCAATATGCACAAGGCTAATGCTCAAAATGCGAATTTCTCTAACGCAATTCTTGTTAGAGTCAACTTTAACTCGTCAAATTTATCTGGAGCGAATTTTGAAGGAGCAAATATAACGAGAGCATCTTTGCAGAATGCGAAATATGATATTGATGCGTTTGATAGGGCCATTAGTGTCTAAAACTCTGCTTCTAGAATAAACCAAATTCCCCCAAATTTTTATTAGAGGTACAGACTAATTGAACATAGGGCGTCATGATCCCCAATTGATAATTGTAGGTATAGGCAACCCTGGTCCAAAATACCAACAAACCCGACATAATGCCGGAATTTGGGTGGTTGATTTTATCGTTGACTCTCTAAAACTTAAACTAAAAAGAAGTCACAAATCCACACTTTTGGCAGAGGGGTCGTGGGGGGGTATAGATATAGTGGTGGCGAAGCCCAGGACATATGTTAATTTAAGCGGTGACTCTGCAGAGTATCTGCTTTCTCGCTATTCACTTCCAACACAAAAACTTCTTGTGATTTATGACGATATACATATTGATGTAGGAAAAATGCGATTGAGAGCAAGTGGCAGCGCAGGAGGCCATAATGGCATGCGATCGATAATTAATTCTTTGAATACTCAGGATTTTCCTAGATTAAGGATCGGTGTTGGAAGTCCCGACACTGGAGAAGATCAAATCGGGTACGTGTTAGGGAAACCTACCATGTCTGAAAAAGAGTCCATTGTGAAATGCGTCGCGGGTGCAGTGGATTGTGTGGAAGCTTTGTTAACAGAAAATATTGATGTTGCTATGGATCGTTTTAATTGATGGTCTCCAGGTAGCGTGATTTATCTGGTGCAACAGCAAAAATATTATTTAATCGTTCTGTTTCTGCCAGCTTTTTTAATGTTGGGTACTGTCTCCTGTGGCCAGGAAGAACCTTCCTTTGAGTCAGATATCGAGATAAAGAATAAGAGTTCCGCGACATCATATCTTGAAACATGGGCACCCTTAGTGGAAATTCCCCCTGATAGAGATCTTGAAAATCTTGCCATCCAATATGGGTTCGGGCCAAATGAAAATTTTTTGTTCGTTAAATCAAATGACCAAAGCAAAAATGTGGGGATGGTGGAACTGTTTACTGTTGCCAATTTATCTCTCACAGAGTCCTATGAAGTCGAAGGAGAGTTGCTGATCGTCGCCGACAATGCCTATTGGTATGCTGATATCAATAGTGAGAAAGACTGGGATTTGTATAGCATAGCTGCGGCAAAATGGGAGAAGATACATTCTGATTATTTTGCTACATTCGAGGCCCCGAAATTGACTATTCTAAATACGGCCTTAGATGGTGCGGCTGGATATTTTAGCGATGTTGATTCGTATCCTAAATGGGTTCATAGCAATAGCAACGAACGCCCAATGGTCTATATAGACCCTTCAAGAAATAAGCCCGGTTCGGATAAGTACATGTCTGTCTTAATTCACGAGTATCAACATTTAGTCAACAATGAAGCAGACCAAGGAGAAGAGGCGTGGGTCGATGAAGGTTTGGCGGAGTTAGCAGTAAAAAATACAGGCTACGAAACCCCTCTGGAGAGGTACTTTTTGGTTGATCCGGATACCCAGCTGAATTATTGGCCGGATGATCCTCGCAAAACACTAGCTCATTATGGGGCAGCGTCATTATTTTTTGAGTTTGTTAGTGGTAGGCTTGGAGGTTCTCGGTCGTTGAGGAGCCTGGTAGAGGAACCTTTGGATGGAATCTTGGGAGTTGAAAATTGGTTAGAGAAAAATGGAACTCATTTCCATCATGAATTTGGCGAATGGATACTGGCTAACTACTTGGGATCGGAGACAGGTCAATATTCTTACCCAACACGAACTCTCAAATTGAGATCAGGACTAGATGATTTAAAACTTGGTGAGAATACCTATCAGGTTTCCCAATATGGAGCTCGATATTTCAAGATTGACGCGAGCGGAAGGGATATAGATATCTGGTTCAATGGTAATGATTTTGTTAATCGTTTTAAAACCCTATGCCACACAAAATGTTGGTGGTCAAACAAGGGAGATTCTATTGACTCTTCTCTGACATTGTCACTTGATTTCATGGGGAAAAAAGCGTCGTCATTGTATTTTGACCTATGGCACGACATAGAAGAAGGCTGGGACTACGGGTACCTATCTGTGTCTATGGATGAAGGTAACACTTGGAGAACCTTAAATGCTCCGGGCACAACTTCAGATAATCCTGTCGGATCGAATTACGGGTATGGCTATTCTGGACAAAGCGCTTGGACGAGTCATGTTGTTAACTTAGACGACTATGCGGACAAAAAAATACTTGTGAGATTTCAATATGTGACTGATGCCGCCGTTCATCTCGATGGAATGCTTATTAAGGGGGCTAGATTGTCTGAAATTAGTCGTACATCTTCTTCAGAGGACATAAAATGGTTTCCCTCGGGGTTTGTACTGGTTGACGATTCTCTTGAACAGAAATTTCTCGTCCGGATTATAAAACAGATGAAATCTGGCCAATATGCAGTTGATGAAATTATGTTGGATGATTTTAATGAAGCCCTATATTCTATACGGGACGATGAAAATCTAGATAGTGTCACTGTTGTTGTGTCTGGAATTACTGGATTGACCCAACAACCTGCTGTTTTCAATCTCGAAGTATCAGAAATTTTTGACAAATAATTACCTACTCGTCGTTTTATAATGGCTCATAGGTGCTATGAACGATTAGCTGTGAGCTCTAATTGACTGTAAATAACGATAAAAATGCGATTTCTACAAACTATAAATGGTTGGTATATGCCTCCGTTGCAGTGGGGGCATTTTTAACCGTCTCCGATCAAACGGGCACAAATATTGCAATGCCGAGGATTGCAGAAGATCTCTCTGCTGACATACCGACTGTGCAATGGGTATATCTTCTGTATACGTTGTCGATAAGTTCACTTCTGCTACCAATGGGGCGTTTGTCTGACCTAGTGGGAAGGAAAAGCATTTATTGCACCGGGTTGGCAATATTTTCGGTCGGAGCGCTAGGGGCGTATTTATCTGGGGTATTACCTATCTTGTTGGGAGCTAAGGCCGTCCAAGGCCTCGGTGCAGCAATGATCCAGGCAAATGGTATGGCTCTGATGGCAGAATCTTTTCCTAGGAATGAGAGAGGGAAAGCTCTCGGATTATATATGACGATTATTGGGATTGGAGCTACCGGGGGTCCCGTTATAGGAGGGTATCTAATAGGTGCTTTTGGCTGGCGGTCAATGTATTTGGCTATCCTGATGTTTGGAATAATGGCCCTAGTGTTTTCCTTTAAAATACTGAAAAAAGAGGAGTTTACGTCCTCCCAAAAAGATTTGTCCTTTGATTGGATTGGGGCGGCTTTATCTGCGTCGGCATTAGCATTGTTCCTATTGGGGTTAACCTATACCTATAGGTTAGGTTGGAGTAATTCCCTGGTGATTGTAGGTTTCTTGCTTTCGGCCATTTCATTAGCTGGGTTTATTTGGTGGGAAAAACGTAATCAGAACCCAATCGTTGATTTATCTCTGTTTTCCGTACCAGAATTTTCTCTTGGAATGGCAGCAAGATATTTGGCTTTTATGTCAGGGTCTTCGGCCTTTTTTCTAATGCCCTTTTATTTGATACAAGTGATTGGACTCAAGGAGTCAGAGGCTGCCTTAGTGTTGGCTCCTAGTTCGATTATGATGGCTATAACGAGCCCGCTTAGTGGAAGACTATCTGACAAAATAGGTACTAAATGGCCAGCAGTCGCGGGTTTGATTTGTTGGGCGGCAGCGGTAGCTGTTTACACCACAATAACTGTCGATTCCTCGCCTTGGATTGTCGTCACAGGGATGTTTTTACAAGGTTCTGGAAATGGGATATTTGGTTCTCCAAACACAACTGCGGTAATGAATGTGGTGGAATCAAATAGGTACGGTGTTGTCTCTGCTCTGGTGAACATGGTTAGAACATCCGGGAACTTGACCGGAATAGCTATAGGTACTACTTTGGTGGTTTTCACTATGGCCTCAAGGAATTACCCGCCAGATTTGTCCGCCATTGAATCGGTTGGGGCTACAGCCTACGGAGAGGGCCTGAAAGCCGCATTCACTGAAGGCATAACTAGAGCTTTTTGGATTGGTACCGGAATCGTTGGATTTGCGGCACTCTTCACAGCTTTTGGACCTGAAAAACCAATTAGACAAAAGAAAACTACCAGTACTCGTTAAGTCGCTGTTATACTTTGGTTCCAATAGCAAACATATGGTATTAATGTAAGTAATAAGACTGGAAATGGGGTTGATATATGAGTGGATCTGATTACTCTTTTTCGACATTTTCTAAAAACGAATTCTACTCCCAGTTAAACGCCAGATTAGTGGATATGGCGGAAGTTGGGTCTGATTTAAGAGTTGTAGATCTAGCTTGTGGGACCGGTGGCGTAACCCGTCTTATTTTGGAAAGAATAACCCGAACCCGGGATACAGTAGTTATAGCACTGGATCATTCTCAAACGGCATTAAAAGCTGCAATGGAAGACCTTAAGGATATTTCTGATAATGCGGTCAGATACGTCCAGAGTGGTGTTGAAAATGTGTCGGAAGCGGTAAAAGATTCGGTGGACACCATTGTTTTTTGCAACGCTATTCATTATCTTCCTGATAAAGATAAAGTAGTTCATGATATTGGCGCCGCCCTACGTACGGGAGGGAAATTCGCCTTCAACACTTCTTTTTATGAGGGTGGACAGCATGAAGAGTCCTCAGCTTTTTATACTAAATGGATGTTCAAGGCTTTTCGGATCCTTAGGAAGGAGTATGGGTTGAAACCCAACAAAGCGGCAAAAGTGGAATCAAGACGGCAACTGACTCCTGAGGAGTACAGTGATCTCTTGGAGAGAAACGGGCTCACCATACTCAAGCAAGAAGTCGATACTGTACAGGTTCCGATAGAAGGTTGGCTGGATATTAGTACCTTTTCAGATTTCATTGAAGGCACAATGCCAGGTGTTCCGATGAATGAGGCTAGTGCTGCATTGCAGGAAGGAATAAGGCAGACCTACTCGGAGCTTAATGTTACCCACGTTCCCAGGAATTGGCTTGACATCATTGCTGTTAAACGCTGAGACCTAATATTCGTATATGTCCTTTTCCTATCAATCAAGCCTAGCTTTTGGACATCCTAATTGAGTTAACTAGGCTGCTTACTTATTAAATAACTTAATCTATAATTGGTGTCTGTTACATTTTCGGTTCACTCAATATAGTGAGAGTATTTATGACGTCAACAAATGACCTTCCCGACCAGTCAGGCAGATATGGCCGGTTTGGTGGCAGGTATGTCCCTGAAACTTTAATGCCAGCTATAAACGAATTGGAAGAGTCGTATCGCCAAGTTCAAACCGACGATAAGTTCCAGGCAGAGCTATCCGAATTATTGATAAATTTTGTTGGTAGGCCTACCGAGCTCTATTTTGCTCCAAACCTGACCGAAAGATTTGGAGGTGCGAAAATTTTTCTTAAAAGGGAAGATTTGGCCCACACAGGTGCACATAAAATTAATAACGCTTTGGGTCAAGGTCTTTTAGCTAAGAAAATGGGTAAAACCAGGATAATAGCTGAAACAGGAGCAGGACAGCACGGGGTGGCAGCCGCAACTGTGTGTGCAAAATTAGGATTGGATTGTGTTGTTTATATGGGGGAGGAGGACATAAGAAGGCAGGCATTAAACGTTTTCCGAATGAAGTTGTTAGGGGCCGAAGTTATTTCTGTTGATTCCGGTAGTAAAACTCTTAAGGATGCAATTAACGAAGCGATGCGAGATTGGGTAACAAATGTAAATGATTCCTATTACCTAATAGGAAGCGTTGTTGGTCCTCATCCCTATCCCATGATAGTTCGTGACTTCCAAAGAATTATAGGGTTAGAAACTAGGAAGCAAATTTTAGGGCAGATGGGAAAACTGCCCGATTATGTAATAGCCTGTGTGGGTGGTGGGAGTAACGCTATGGGATTATTTTATGATTTCATTGGTGATGAGGAAGTGAGCTTGGTAGGGGTAGAGGCGGGAGGAGATGGTATTGAATCCGGTAGACACGCTGCTACAATTTCAGCTGGATCTGTAGGAGTGTTACATGGAAGCATGTCGTATCTTATACAAAATGACGACGGACAGATTATAGAAACCCACAGTATATCTGCGGGGTTAGATTACCCAGGAGTGGGTCCCGAACATAGTTGGCTTAATGATAGCCAAAGGGCATCTTATGTCAGTGTGGATGATTCCCAAGCTTTGGAAGGATTTAAACTGATGTGTGAATTAGAAGGAATAATTCCGGCCTTGGAACCCGCACACGCCGTATATTATGTATCCCAGTTGGCACCTACCTTGAAGAAAGATCAGATTATAGTAATGGGATTGTCTGGTCGTGGAGATAAAGATATGGAAACTGTAGCTTCGGAAATGGATGTTCAGGTGTAAAGGCACCGTGAAATATTTTGCCGCTAGATTGCCCCATGCCATTTTATGGAGAATTCCGCCTGTCCTTTTACTTATTTCCTTTCTGGTTCCTTCTATGGGTGTGATGTTTAACCATCATTTTCCTGACCAAAATCCGTATCATTCCCATTTTGCCAATGGCTTAAAGCATGCTCATGTGGTTTCGGGTGTACATACACATGGGAGGGCAAGTGACTCGACTTCTAGCAATGTTGCCTTTTTGGTCAAAAATGTTGGCATGAGTACACTTGGCGCCCATATTGATCTTATTTATTCTGAGATCTATATACCATCACCCCCATTTGCATTGATTAAATCCTCGATTTTGACCATAGATATTCACGATGAAAAAAACATCACTGTAGAGACTCCACCACCAATTCTGTAGCCCTGTTATGGAAATTCAGTGTATTTACCGTTTCGAAGGTGGAGATAAAAATGGTCTGGTTCCGCACTGCTACACTCATGTCGCTTTTGCTTTTAGGGTTGTACGTTCAGTCAGGTATCCTGATTGAAGCGAACGGTTCTATTCGTTCATATGAAAAGAAAGTGGTTGGCGAATATGTAATCGGGTTAGGAACTACGCCGCCTTCACCATCAACGGGTGTTACTCATTTCGCTGCTTTTGTGGAAAATGAACAAACAGGACACAAGTATGTGGATGCTGAAATAGAGTTTGTATCCTTTTTTTCAACTATTGACCTGCCAGAAGTGGGCCCTGAATTGATGAAAAATAGCATTATGGATCCCATGTATTACGAGATTGACACATCTTTTAATAAAGAGGGAGTGTGGTTCGTAATGTTGACGGTAAGAAGGGGGGGTGATGAGGTTTCAGTAGTATATGAGGTTGAGGTTCAAGAACCAAACCCTATTGTGCCAATTTTGACAGTGGGGGCATTACTTTTTTTCTTAGCCATCCTGAGTTTATCGTTAAGGTCTTGGATAAAAGAATATAAAAGGAAACATAAAATTAGGAGAACCTCGTGAATTATAGAAAATTAACGATGCCAATTTTCGGCATAGCTATGTTCTTTGCCATGGTGATAGGTTGTGGCTCCTCTGATGAAGAATCTCTGGAAAATCCATCCTCAACTGCAGGCGACAATACAGCAAGGTTTGATATCACAATCAATTCTGGAGAATTAGCCGGAGATGAAGATATATTTAGAATTAAGAAAAATGAAAACGTCAGCCTAAAGTTTTCTTCAGACACTGATATTACAGTACATTTACATGGATATGATATAGAAAAAACTGTTTCCCCAGGTAATGATCAAGCGATGGAGTTCAAGGCAAATGCAACCGGTAGGTTTGGCATCACTTCACACGGAACCGAAGCAGAACATCAGGACCATGGGTCACAGCCTGCACATTCGGGAACTAAAACTGATCCCGATGTCCATGCAGCCTTATTTGAGTCCGAAACTCTGACCTCAGGAGATATGTTTTCATATCAATTGCCTATGAATATTGAAAATACTAGCATTCCTTATCATGATCATATGAGCCACGGGGCAGTAGGAAGCATCGAAGTGTCCTCTCATCATGGTGAAAGCGATAATGTTTTGGTGACTGTAGTAAGTGGAGAGCATCAGTTTCATCCCGATAATGTCATAGTGAAACCTGGTGCACTGATAGAGTGGAAAATCGATTCAAACGAAAAAGTTCGTTTAACAAGTGGCTTACCTCCATCAGACCATGCTAATCATGAATCTGAAGAGAAAACCCTAATTATATTAGAGGTGTATCCATAGCTTTCACGAGAAATGACAC
>DJMH01000114.1:23544-39385 GCA_002435305.1 Dehalococcoidia bacterium UBA6495 | reverse complement strand
TGGTTTGTAAGGTCGAGTGGCTCAGATCCAAAATATCCACGGATTAATGTTTATCGATATTCTGCAATGACCTTCTTTTGTAAGATCATTTCAAGGTTTCTTGGGTTGATTTCGGTATTTATTCTTTTCANNAAGAGCTCATCGTTGAAGATTCATCGGAGAGGAAGAAGTTGAATACTAAACCAAATTTTTTTATAACAGTATTTTTGCTGGTTATCTGCGTTTTTTTATTCGGATCCACTGCCAATGCTCATGGATTTGGCGAAAGATATGATTTGCCTATTCCATTGAGCTATTTTTTGATTGGTGCGGCTCTTGCGGTTGCATTTTCATTTGCGGCTATTGGATGGTTTGTAAGGTCGAGTGGCTCAAACTCAAAATATCCACGGATTAATGTGTATCGATATTCTACACTGACCTTCTTTTGTAAGGTCAGTGCAAGGTTTCTTGGGCTGATTTCGGTATTTATTCTTTTCATTTCTATACATTCCGGCCTTACGGGTACATCTAACGCGGTTGAGAATTTTGCCCCTATTTTTGTTTGGATAATATGGTGGGTTGGGGCCGGATATGTTGTTTGCATTGTCGGGAATATATGGCTATTAATGAACCCATGGATGGTGATTTTCAACTATTGGGAGCAAATTTTTGGTAAGCATATAGGCCTCGTAGATTGGCCCAAAAAACTTGATGCCTGGCCTGCATTGTTTTTCTTTCTTTTGTTTGCCTGGATTGAGAATGTGCATCCAGCGAGTTCTCAGCCGTATAGTTTAGGGATCCTAATATTGATTTACTCCCTTTTAACGTGGGGGGGAATGATTTTGTTCGGTAAGCATGTTTGGTTGACACACGGGGATCCTTTTTACGTTCTTTTTAATTTATTCGCTCGTTTTTCTGCTACAGAGTTAAGGATAAATGGCACCAAAGGCTGGTGTATGCAGTGCTCCTCCGGGTGCAAAGAAAACCTAAATTTGCCCGATTGTGTTGACTGCTATGAATGTTGGTCAAATACTGATTCGAAAAATAAAGAATTTTGTTTGCGACCGTGGTCCGTCGGATTGTCTCGTGGGGAGCGTGTTACACCGGCTATTATGCTTTTTCATGTTACTGCTCTAGCCACCGTTTCTTTTGATGGTTTTGCCGAAACCCCCGCGTGGATTGAGATTCAGACAATTTTATGGCCTGTAATAGATCCGTTACCTGGTTCTGCAGCCCCCACCATAGAAACAATAGGGATAATTCTTGTCCCCTTAATTTTTGCTACAGTCTATTTGTATGTGTGTGGCCTTATAGCCCAAATGTCACATGGACAAATGGTCTCTGCTGATATAAGGATGAGGTTTGTATTTTCATTGGTTCCAATAGCTTTGGCATATAATTTGTCGCACTACTTGTCTTTTCTGTTGATCACGGGACAGGAAATAATCCCTCTCTTATCTGATCCTTACGGGTTTGGCTGGGATTTATTCGGAACCTCAGATTTTAAGACTAATATAGCTATAATAGACGCTCGATTCGCCTGGATATTTTCTGTGATTGCTCTTGTGACCGGTCACATCATTTCCGTTTTCACGGCTCACGCTATAGCTTTAAGGAGGACAACCTCTCACTCTATAGCAGTTAGAAGTCAGTATCCTATGCTATTTCTTATGGTGTTCTATACAGCAGTGAGTCTTTGGATAGTAGCCCAACCGATTGTCGAATAGTATTGTTACGACAGTAAAATGAAAAAAAATACGGTAAATTTTTTATAGGCCAACGATTTATAGGAAGGTAATTCATGTCTAACGAGCCGGAAAACATTAAACATTTTGAGTGTCCAAAATGTTTAAATAGTTCATATGAGACAGGTGAAATTAGGACTACAGGTTCGGGGTTATCGAGATTTTTGGACCTTCAAAATCAAAAATTCGCTCATATAACTTGTGACACTTGTGGATATACTGAATTTTTTAAGAGACGCAGCCGAGGTGCAGGAAACATATTGGATCTATTTTTAGGGGGATAAGGAATTTTTCAAAAGTTGCTGGTATGAGAAGGAATGCTATGGTAGGAAGAAGAGTCACAATATTAGGAGCCGGAAACACTGCATTTTCCGTAGCGGCCCGACTAGCTCATATGGGTAATTCTATATGTTTACTGGAACACCCAGATTTCACAGAATCAATTTCGGAAATAATGGTGACCAAAACTATAAATTTAGAAGGTGTCTTAGAAACGGGACCAGCTGCGATTGATAAAATCACATTGGATCCCCTTGAAGCTTTGGCATTTTCCGATTTGCTGTTGCTTATAGTACCTGCGTACGCTCACAAACCCTTTGCTGAATTGTGTGGCCCATACCTCACTGAGGATCACACTGTAGTTATTATGCCAGGCACCATCGGTTCATTAGAATGGAAAGTATTAGCCTCAGAATTCGGAGCTTTCAATATGACTGTAGCAGAAGTCGACACAGCCCCGTATGTTTGCAGAAAAACATCTAAGGGGAGTGCAATTATTTGGGGAGAAGTGACCAAGTTGGGAATGGGAGTTATTCCATCCTCAGACACATCGTATGTAAAAGACATGTTACAGCCACTTTTTCCAGGGATTACAACATATTCTGATTCCTTAGAATGCGGCCTATCAGCTATGAATCCCGTTGTTCATCCTGCCGGGATTCTGATGAATGCTGGTAGGGTGGAGTATTCTAGAGGTGAATTTTATTTTTATGAGGAAGGAGTCTCAGGATCAGTGGCGAAAGCAATAGAGGCTGTTGATCAAGAGAGGAGAAACATCGGGAAAGCCTTAGGCTATGACCTCATTCCGGTCGCGGAGGCCTTTCATAAAGCAGGATTTGGGCCTAGAGGTCAGCTTTGGGAAGTTATCAATGGTAGTTATATGCTTACTAGGTTAAAAGCACCAGGGTCATTGGATAGTAGGTGGCTTTCAGAAGACATTCCTTTTGGTATATCGGCTTGGAGTAAAATTGGTAATCAATATGGAGTTAGCTGTCCAGTTATGGATTCCTTCGTTCAAATTGGTAATATAGTGATGGGAGCAGACAGGAATGAAGGTAGGGGCCCAAAGGATTTTGGAATAGAAAATTTATCAATTTCAGAATTACAGAAGTATCTTCAGACGGGCACTTAATAATGAATATCTTTAGCATCGACAAATTTTATTTGTCAGCAGATTTTTATTTGTGAATAGAACAGTTAATCTCATCGAATAATTGGTTTGACCGTGAATTGGACTGAGCAGTATAATTCGGTCGTAGTCGTAGTCGTAGTCGTAGCTTGGATTGAGATGAGTCTTGGTGTTTACTACCGTCATTCCTAGGGAGTAAAGGTAATCGAACAGGGCAGCCGGTCCCGCTTCCATACCGAGGTTAACCCCTTAGTTTCGAAGGAATTTCCTTCGACGGGTGGCGACACCATGAAAGAAGCGTGTGGGATAGTTGGGGTTTACGCTAGGGATGAAGATGTTGCACGTTCGATATTTTTTGGATTATATGCCTTACAGCATAGAGGCCAAGAGAGTGCGGGGATATCAGCGAGCGACGGACGTAGAATTAGATTGCATACAGAAATGGGACTTGTCTCGCAAGCCTTTGAAGAAAATGACTTATCCCATTTATCGGGTCACATAGGAATAGGCCACACCCGATATTCAACAACTGGCTCAAGCAACATTAATAACGCCCAACCGATTCTAAGCAAGGGAACTAGCACTGAAATTTCTCTTGCTCATAATGGGAATGTGATCAATGCCGTGGATCTCCGGGAGGAGTTATTAGATTGGGGTATCCAATTCCAATCTTCTGGAGATTCTGAAATTATTGCTCATTTGATTGCAAATGCGCCTGCCGAAAATTGGTCTGACAGGATTGCATACATTATGCGTAGATTACAAGGCGCTTATTCCCTTGTTATTATGACCAACCAAGAAGTTTTAGGTGTTAGGGATCCTCTTGGTGTTAGGCCCCTTTGCATAGGCAAATTAAATTCTGGGTGGGTCTTGGCCTCTGAATCATGTGCCCTCGATCATATCGGTGCTGAATTCGTTAGGGAGGTGGAACCGGGAGAGGCAGTTTTGATAGATGATAATGGACTCACATCTATTTATAAAAAACCTAGGGATGGGGTTTTTGGGAGATGTATCTTTGAACATATTTATTTTTCCAGACCAGATTCTCTATTGGATGGTCAATTGGTTTACAGTGCGAGATTAGCCATGGGCGCACAACTTGCGAAAGAATACCCGGTTGAAGCAGATTTAGTAATTGGGGTCCCAGATTCTGCCACGGCTTCGGCTGTTGGATATTCACAGGAATCGGGTATTCCTTTTACAGAAGGTCTGGTGAAAAATCGATATGTAGGAAGAACGTTTATTTTACCTGACCAGAGGCTAAGAGAACTGGGAGTTAGAAGAAAATTAAATTTGCTTCCACAGATATTAAAAGGCAAAAGAGTAATTGTGGTGGATGACAGCATCGTTAGGGGAACTACCACGCCACATGTAGTCAACCTTCTAAGGAAAGGTGGTGCTAAAGAGATTCATTTACGCATCTGTGCTCCACCAATAGTTTCTCCCTGCCATTTCGGTGTGGATATGGCTACCAAATCAGAGCTTTTAGCTAGTAGTAATTCAGTCGATGAAATAAGGGAAATAATCGGGGCTGATTCGTTAGGCTTTTTAAGCGAAGAGGGTTTGTTGAGGTCCGTGTCTGGAAAAAGAAGCGAATACTGCATGGGCTGTTTTACTGGTACATACCCGATACCAGTTCAACTCGAAATGGATAAACTAGTTTTAGAAACGTAAAAATAGGTACTAACTATTGAATGATCTGGATGCTGAAAGCATCTCTCTGGGAATTTTAGCCTCCCATGGAGGATCAAACCTTCAAGCCATAATGGACGCTTGTGACAATGGATCATTAAAGGCAAACGTGGCGGTGGTGGTGAGTAATAATTCGGGGTCATTGGCTATGCGAAGAGCCAGAAAGTCAGGTATACCAGCATACCATTTGAGTTCTAGCACCCATTCTGATGATGGAGACTTAGATGTTGCTATTAAAAATATTTTGAAAAAATATAGTGTGGATTTAATAATTTTGGCTGGATATATGAAAAAAATCGGACCGTCTGTGTTGAGAACCTTCCACAATAGAGTTATCAATAGCCACCCGGCTTTATTGCCTAAATACGGTGGCAAGGGAATGTATGGCGATCGTGTGCATAAAGCTGTAGTTAAAGCGAAATCAACGGAAACAGGGATCTCGATACACCTAGTGGATGAGCATTATGATCACGGTCCGATCATTAGTCAAAAAACAATAGCTGTTGATTCTGCCGAAGGCGTCGAGTTTGTGAAAAAGAAGGTTCAAAAGCATGAGCATAGATTCTGGGTAACCACACTAAATAAAATTCAGAAGGGAGAAATTGATTTGGACAATGCTGGTCATTAAAACAGTTCTAACTACCATAAGGTCATGAAAGACAACAAGATTACTTACGAATCAGCTGGGGTTGATCTGCTGGCGTCAGAAAAAATCAAAGAACGGATAAAAGATTTAGCCGATAAAACATATACTCCTAATGTTTTGGGTGGAGTCGGTGGCTTTGGAGCGATGTATAAAATTTCCGGTTATCGTGACCCTGTTTTGGTCAGTAGTACAGATCCTGTAGGTACGAAACTGTTGGTGGCAGGAATGGTCGGTGATTATAGCCATGTCGGGGAAGACCTAGTTAATGCTTGTGTGAATGACCTCATTGTAGTTGGTGCAGAGCCATTGTTTTTTCTTGACTATATTGCGACATCGAAGCTGGTTCCGGAGGTAGTGGAAAGTATTGTTACTGGTATCTCTGAAGCGTGCAAAAATGTGGGGTGTGCTCTTATTGGGGGAGAAACTTCTGAAATGCCGGGGGTTTTTAAAGAGGGCAAATTTGATGTTTCTGGTTTTGTTGTTGGTGCCGTAGAGGCAGATCAAATGCTAAATCCATTGGACACCATTAGCGAAGGTGATTTACTCATAGGTCTTCCATCAAATGGTCTGCATACCAACGGATACTCTTTAGTACGATATGTTTTTAACTTGAAAAATGATTTGGGGATTCTCAAGCAACAATTAAATGAATCTGGAGAAACCTTAGGGGAGGTACTTTTGAAGCCACATCCTTCCTACTATCATGATTTGAAACTAGTCTTTTCCGATTCAAAAGGAATAGCACATATCACTGGCGGTGGATTGTATGAGAATATGCCGAGAATTTTGCCAACTGGCTTAGAAGCTCAATTCGATGCTTCTCTGTGGGATGTTCCAGCTGTATTTGAATTTATCAGAAAAACTGGATCGATTGATTCTAATGAGATGTATAGAGTTTTTAATATGGGTTTAGGAATGGTGATTGTTTGTGCTCCGGAAAATGCTTCCAGGATTTTAAAGAATATTCCTGATGCAATATTAGTAGGGGAATTAAAGCAGAAGAGTTCTAATAATAGGGTCAAAATAGAAAATAAAAGATGATTAGCAAAGCCAGAAAGGGTTTATGAAAGCTTTATTAAGTGTCTATAACAAAGAAGAGATAGAACTTCTGGGAAGTTCTCTTAGTGAAGCTGGATACGAAATTATAAGTACAGGAGGCACTTACAACTCTCTTAAGAAAGCCGGCGTTCCAGTGCAGAAGATATCAGACCTTACTGGTTCACCGGAGATATTGAATGGAAGGGTGAAGACATTGCACCCGAAAGTCCATGGTGGAATTTTGGCAAGACGTGACATTCCTGACCATCTAGAAGAAATAGAAGCACATGGGATATCTGAAATAGACGTAGTGGTAGCCAATTTATATCCCTTTGTCGATACAGTGAAAAAAGAAGATGTTTCATTGTCTGAGGCATTGGAAAATATAGATATAGGGGGGCCAACAATGATTCGGTCGGCTGCCAAAAATTTTCCCGATGTCTTGGTTATCGTAGAGCCATCTGATTATGGTTGGGTCGCTGAGAAGATCTCTTGTGGACAAAGTTTCACCAAGGATGAAAGGAAAAAGTTAGCTCAAAAAGCTTTCCAACATGTGGCTTTGTACGATACCGCAATATCAACTTGGCTGAGCGAAGCCCCCTTGGAATCTACCGAATTGTCAATTGGGCTTAATAAGGTAACTGATCTTAGATATGGGGAGAATCCTCACCAAGATGCTGTTTTATATCGGGACACATTAGGTGAAGGGGGAATCGTACAGGCTGAACAGCTCCATGGATTACCGATGTCATATACGAATTATTTAGATGCAGATGCCGCATGGACAACGGTAACAAGTTTCAATAAGACAGCTTGCGTCGTCGTGAAACATACGAATCCGTGTGGCATTTCAGTAGACGATGACCAACCCTCTGCCTATGAAGGCGCCTTTCAAGGCGATTCTATTTCTGCTTATGGAGGAATAGTTGGATTTAATACCGTGGTGACAAAAAAGACAGCCGAGGTAATGCGTGGAGTTTTGTTCGATATAATAGTTGCTCCTGACTATGAAGTGGATGCCTTGGATATTCTGAGGAAAAGGAAAAGAACTCGTGTTCTTAAAGCCAGCAATCATTCTGGACCGTTTTCAAACCTGGAGGTTTTGACGATAAGTGGGGGTATGTTAATTCAAACATCCGATCGGATTCAGGAGGACCCTTCCACATGGAAAGTTGTTACTGATAGGCATCCAACCGAAACTGAATGGAACGACCTTGAATTTGCATGGAGCTGTTTGCGGCACATTAAATCCAATACCATAGTGTTGGCTAAAGACAACACATTAGTGGGAATGGGAGCAGGCCAACCGAATAGGCTTGTTAGTGTGCATCTCGCATTGAGAATTTCGGGAGATAGATCCATTGGCTCATCTCTGGCTTCTGATGCCTTTATGCCATTTGCCGATAATGTGGAATTGGCCGCCAAAGGTGGAATTACAGCTATCATTCAACCTGGTGGGTCCATAAGAGATGAAGAAGTGATAGAGGCAGCAAATGATCATTCCATATCTATGATGTTTACCGGGATAAGGCATTTTAATCACTGACCAATGACCCTCTAGAGGAATATTTTGAGCGGATTTTCAAATTCTTTAGATATTGTGATACCGGTGCTTAACGAGGAAAAGGCATTAGAGAACAGCATTCATACCCTTGTTTCATTTTGCCAACACAATATAGAACGTTATGATTGGGTTATTACAGTAGCTGACAATGGATCCACTGATCAGACTTTGCAGATTGCCGAAATGTTGTCTGAACAATATTCTAGAGTTCGGGTTATACGGTTGGAAGAGAGAGGTAGGGGGAGGGCATTAAAAATGGCTTGGTCACAGAGCGAAGCAGCAATATTGGCTTACATGGATGTGGATCTTTCAACAGACTTAAATTGTTTCCCCAAGTTCTTAGAATCAGTCAGCGGTTTAAAATTCCAGATCGCCATCGGTTCTAGATTAATTTCGGGCTCTAAAGTAGTAGGAAGATCCTTTAAAAGAGAATTTATCTCACGGTGTTACAGTCTTCTTTTTAGAATGATGTTTTTTGTCTCGTTTAAGGACGCCCAATGTGGATTTAAGGTTATATCTAGAAAAGTGGCCCAAGAGGTTGTACCGCTTATAAAAAATAGTGGTTGGTTTTTTGATACTGAGCTTTTGATACTGGCTGAAAAAAATGGGTATCCGGTTTTAGAAATTCCTGTGAAATGGGTGGATGATCCAGACTCTAGAGTGAATATAATGAAGACTGCATTTGAAGATCTAAAAGGTTTATTAAGACTTAGATTTCGAGATTTAGCTGATTCTCGAAAATTGCTTAAATACAATAAATTATGACACGAGATTGCTATGGCAGACCCGCGAGGGTACAATTAGAAACCCACAAATTCCACCACTAGTTAAAACAGGTAAATTATACAATTAGGAACAGAAGAAAAGCTTTCCTGCTGTGCTGTAGGCCTGCCCAATGACAACCCCTCAGTTTGATATAAGACCATCCCTAATCAAAGGTGATCCGGCTGACGCGTATTTACATTGGACCAAAGAAGTGATGCGTCTGGAATCTCTAAATCCCAAGGTGCTAATGGATTTTTCAACCCCTTACCCTGGAGTTTTATGTGGAGTCGAAGAAGCCAAAGCTCTACTTTTAAATGTACTTCCCAAGGTTGAACAGGACAGACAGGCAAATAATGGAGGAGATATTGTTCAAGTTTGGGCGATGGAAGAAGGTGAAAAATTTGAAGCAGGGGAACCTGTGTTGCGAGTGATAGCGAAATATGCTTCATTCGGTCTTTACGAAACTAGCTTATTGGGTATGCTTTCGTCGTCTAGTGGATGGGCTACTGCTTCCAATGAATGTGTTGAAGCGGCTGGAGAGACGACCGTGATTGCATATGGCGCTCGGCATATACACCCCAACGTGGCCCATATACTTGACTACGCTTCGGTTGTAGGTGGCTGCTCATCTGTTTCTACTATTTTAGGGTCCAAACATGCAGGAAGGAACCCGCTTGGGAACATGCCCCACAGCCTACCTCTATTGTTTGGAGATACAGTTGCTGCGGCCCAGGCATTTGACAAGCATATCGGTATGGAAACTCAAAGGATAGTGGTAGTTGATACTTTTAAAGATGAAGCAGAAGAATCTTTAAATGTTGCGGAAGCTCTCAGGGACCGCCTTAGGGGAATAAGGTTGGATACACCTGCCGAAAGAGGAGGTGTCACTCCAATGCTGGTGAAGGAAATTCGAAATCGACTTGACCATATGAATTTCAAGCACGTGGAAATATACGTGAGTGGCGGATTTACACCCGAAAAGATCAAGGAGTTCCAAGAGGCGAACGCGCCGGTTAATGGGTATTTAATCGGTAGTTACATTTCCTCTGCTGTCCCCAAGGAATTTCGGGCGGATATTCTTGAAATAGAGGATAAACCTGTTGCTAAAAGGGGTCGTGTTCCAGGTCGCCTTGACGGAAATCGCCTGGATAGAATTCTTTAGTTTTAAGCTAAGGGCATTGTTTCTGTGAAGAGATAATTTGCAAATGGGTGGTACTAAGCGACCGACTTCAAAATTTTGCAGAGTCAAATTCGATATAAAGAGAATGATCACCTTTTGATGGAACCGCCCACTCCGCTACCCTCCAACCTACGACTGCCGCGATCCCCTTATTTGAAAGTATTAATGGAACAGAATCTCTATCTATTCGCGGTATTTTTGAATCTACCATGAAATCTTGTAATTTCTTAGTGTTTTTCATGCCGGATGGCTGAAACGCATCTCCTGGATTTCGAGAACGAACCCATAATGGCTCCCTAATAAGGTCTTTATTTAGAAACGTTGATAGTCTCTTCTTTAAGTCACTCCTCTCGGAAGAACAATTACCAGGGAAAGATGCCAGTATTTTCCAACGCTCAGTCACAGTAGTTCCTGGAGTCGCTATTAATGTGGGTTGATTCGAAATGGGGGCGGCCAAGAAGTCGCTGTCAGATTTGAATACTAAAAGGTTGTCATAACTTTTAGTTGTAATAACCTTTCCTGGAAGATTAACGGAGCGTCCTGAAGAACCCTTGGTTATATCTAGCATTAATGCGATGTGGTTATAGGTCAGGTTATGGTCATCGCCTTTTATGCTTGTGGCGGCTTTTTTAAGAATTCTCCATGTCAAAGAAGCATCTAACTGTTGAAGTCGACTTATGCTGAGTACAATGACCCCGTTTGATGTCGTGGCAATGGAAGGCCATATTTCTTCTATTTTTGATTGTATGTAATCATGGTCCCTGGTAGCTAAACTTCCTAATTTTACAAGGGATTGGGATATTTCCGGATTATATTTCTTTAAAAACGGAATTAATTCTAATCGGATTGAATTTCGAGTGTATTTTTTCGAAAAATTTGTACTGTCTGCTTTCCATGGAATATTGTGATCCTCACAATATTTGAGTACAGACTCTCGGTTCACTGAAAGCAGCGGTCGAAATATTTTTAGCCCCAATCCTTGAATTGTTTGTGTTGAAAACTCAGCCATGCCTCGAAGCCCGTTTAGACCAGAACCCCTGATAGTATGCATTAGTATAGTTTCCGCTTGGTCATCAAAATTATGTCCTAAAGTGAGAACCGAGTTTCTTTTACTTTCACAGATATGGGTTGCAAAGAATTCATATCTTGCAGTACGAGCCGCGGCTTCTAATGACATCTTATTTTTCTTAGAGAGTGCTCGGACATTTCCTTTAGTTACAAAAGTCGGAACATCTAACGATTCAAAGAAGTTCTTTACGAAATCCGAATCTGATTTTGCTTCCTTGCCTCTAATCTGATGATTGAAATGAAGAATTTCAATCTCAGCATTCACCTCGTGGTTATTTGTAATTAAAACGTGTGCCATTGCCATAGAATCAGGTCCACCAGAAACCGCAAGGGACAGGGCCCGACCTGAAAGACTGTGGCTATGCACTGAATTTATAACGGTTTCGCGAAGTGATACCGGTTTCATGTCCACCACCTTTGAAAGGGGTTTATAGGGTCTGTTAATGGGGCATATCGTTCATTCTAAGTAGGCGATATGAGTTATTTTGAATCTCAATAGATGATAATGAACCTAAATCGATCACCAGTTTTTCAAAGTTGTTGGACTTCATCCCAAGTACATTGCAAAGGATGCCTTGTATGGGGAAAAGATGAGCCACAACAACGACTAAGGATTCGTTATATTCATCAAAGATTTTTAGAATAGATTTCCAAGCTCTTGAATGTACCTCTCCTAGAGTTTCTCCGCCAGGAGGTCTAGCAGTAGAGTGGTCACGTCTCCACCTCTTCATGTACTCTGGATATTTATCATTCATCTCTGAGGCTTTTATACCTTCCATTTCACCAGAATTCATCTCCTTCAAGCCATCAATAAAAATAGGATTTAGGCCAGTGACATTAGAAATGTACCCAGCAGTCTCCTTAGCTCTTCGGTAAGGACTGGAAAATAAGATAGTAGGAGAAGTCTCCATTGAAGATATTTTTTGTGCGGCTGCTTTAGCTTGATTTCTTCCTACTTCCGTTAACGGTACGTCACTCGTTCCCAGAACTAACTGTGCTTTATTGGCTATTGTTTCACCGTGCCTAACTAGTATTATCTGCATCGTGCATCTTGTCCGATTTAGAATCTTCTGGTGTTTTCATAGGGTTTGAATTTCTCGTGATTAGTAGAGACTCAACCCGGAATCGATCCATTTCTAATATACGGAAGGTCAAATCTTCATATTCAAACTCATCATTTATCGTGGGTATTTCACCTATTTGATCAAGTACAAAACCAGCTATTGTTTCGTATTCGCCTTCCGGTAGTTCTAAATCCATCTCGTTGTTAGCTTCAGCTATATCCATCCCACCTTCAATTTGGAAAACGTTAGGCATGATGTTTTCGTATTCAATTTCTGGAGATTCACCCTCTTCACCAACCCTACCGACTATGAGTTCTGTTAGTCTTTTTAGCGTCACAAGACCGGCAAGGCCACCATACTCGTCAAGACAGATCGCCATTTGGTTACCAGCGTGTCGTAACTCTTCAAACAGCTCGGATGCCCACTTTGTTTCTGGAACAAAGTGGGCATCTCGAATAACATCAGTTACAGAATCATTTCCATTTATTCCTTTGGCCGATAAAATTCTCAACACGTCCTTGGCAGAAATAATTCCAACAATATTTTCGTTTGTGTCCTTATAAATCGGGAATCGCGTGTGAGAGTGTTCAGAGTAAATATTTAGAAACTCGTTAAGGGTGGTCCCTCGTTTCATAACGATAATTTCGGTTCGTGGAGTCATTATCTCCCTGACCTGGGTGTCTCCAAATCGGAAAACATTTTCTAGCATTTCCGCTTCATTTGGCTCTACTGTGCCTTCAGCCTCACCAAGATCTATCATCGATAAAATCTCGCCTTCTGTCATCGCTTCTTCTGATTCTTGTTCCTGTCCAAAAATGGATTGGGTCGCCCGTGATAACCATTGGAGGAAAAGAATCATGGGATATAGGGACAGTTCTATTAACTTCAGAGGCCTAGCGTATAAGAATGACACGCGCTCTGATTTTTTGATAGCGAGACTTTTAGGGATTATTTCCCCAAAAATTAGCAGTAACCCTGTACCTACTATTGTAGCCACAGCCACAGGAAGGGGACCTTCACCTAACAAAGTGAAAGCTAGGGCCGTGACCACTGCTGTAAAGGCAACATTCACTAAGTTATTGCCTAGTAATATGGTTGAAAGTAATCTTTCTGTGTTAGTCACCATATCGTAAACACGTTTCGCACCGGGCACGTTGTTAGTCACTAAATAATTCAGACGTGTTCTTTGAAGAGATAAAAAAGCAGCTTCTGAACTTGAAAAGAAGGCAGACAGAAGAAGAAATACCCCCATCAGTACTATGCTCACAACTGTGTCGGTCGGCAAAGACTACCTCCAATATCTACGTAACACCGGACAGATTATGGAGATAATTATAGATTGATTGCGTCGGCGGTGTTTTGAAAAGAAGATTGATTGAGGTCCCACGCTTCTGATATAACCGTACGTGAGATAGAAAAATTGAACCCTCTCCTCTGTAAATAGCCTTCTAGTTTTTTATAAAAGTCGTCTTTTCCAAGCCCGTTTAGTGATCGGGCTTTCTTATTTGCGCACAATGTAGCATTATCAATATCACTTAGCTGTGAAATTGCTTCTTCCGCAAGATGTTCTGAAATTCCTTTCGAAAGCAATTCTCGTTTAATAGAATTTTTACTTTTTGGTCGGGATTGCTGCCTACTATCAACCCACATTTGAGCGAACCTTTGATCATTAAGTAATCCTTCTCTATACATTTGGGCAACCGATTCTAAAACTATCTCGTGAGAGAATACTTTCAGTAATCTTATTCGTAGTTCAGCCTCACTTCTAGGCCGGTACGATATGAATCGCCTAGATATACTGTTGGCATTTTCTAGGTCTTTGTTATCCTGAAAAGAATTAGACAGACCTAATAGAGTATTTTGATTAGAATCATTTAAATTTCCGGGCATTTTGATAATTTTCAAAACATATAACTCATTTATATAGCTTTGTTTACTTCTTCGTCACTTCCGAGATCATCCAAAGGTACAATTACATCATCCATCGGTTCTGGATTTAATGCTGCTTTGACCATTTCATTGATTTCATCAGTTAAGACTGGATTTTCTTTAAGGAATGTTCTAGCACTTTCCCTTCCACGTCCTATTTGGATTTCCCCAAAAGAATAGAAAGCCCCACTCTTTTTCACGATAGAGTGATCAACAGCTAAATCTAGTAAATCGCCTTCCATACTTATGCCTTCATTGAACATAATGTCGAACTCAGCTGTTTTAAATGGAGCAGCTAATTTATTTTTTACAACTCTAGCCCGAACACGATTTCCCACTATTTCAGTTCCCTGCTTTAGGGATTCTATTTTCCTGAGATCAATTCGGACGGAACTGTAAAACTTAAGTGCTCGCCCGCCAGGTGTTGTTTCTGGACTTCCCCAAAAAACACCGACCTTTTCTCTAATTTGGTTTATAAATATAACAGCGGTGTTTGATTTGCTTATAGATGAAGTTAATTTTCGAAGTCCCTGTGACATTAACCGTGCCTGCAGACCTATGTGGGAATCACCCATGTCGCCCTCTAGTTCAGCCTTTGGCACCATAGCAGCAACGCTATCGATCACCACCACATCTACTGCACTACTGCGGACAAGGTACTCGCATATCTCCAAAGCTTGTTCTGCGGTGTCGGGTTGAGAGACTAAAAGATTTTCAGTGTCAACCCCACAACGAGCAGCGTAACTAGGGTCTAAAGCATGCTCTGCATCTATGTAGGCCGCTGTGCCCCCGCCTCTTTGTGCAGAGGCCATAACATGATATGTGAGAGTTGATTTGCCGGAGGATTCAGCTCCGTACACTTCAGTGACTCGGCCTTTAGGTATTCCGCCCATACCAAGACCGGCATCAAGAGAAGGTGAGCCTGTCGAAATGGAATCTATCGGCACATCCGGAGCGTCACCCAATTTCATTACGGCCCCTTTACCGAAATGTTTATCGATTTGGCTGATGGCTAGTTCTAGTGCTTTTGTTTTTTCGTTTTGGTCCATCAAGAATCTCCTGAGATGTTTGAATACATGAGCTACACATATGGGTATTTAGAAGAAGGTTAGCACAGGGATCTTGCAAAGTAAATACAAATGTTCTAAAAAAAAATATGAAATTAGAACATGAGTACGAGTAAAATAATGTCAGGAAACTAACTCTTTCAGGGTGTCTCCAATCGCACCTGGTCCAGGGATTATAGAGACCCCTGCGGCGGAGAGAGCATTTTGTTTTTCCTCTGCTTTGCCGGCAGAACCGGTGATTATAGCCCCTGCGTGGCCCATTCGTTTTCCGGGGGGGGCACTTTGTCCTACTATTAAGGCGGCAATCGGCTTTGTGAATTCACTTTTGATGTATTCTGCAGCTTCTTGTTCTTTTGTCCCGCCAATCTCCCCTATCATAACCACATTATCTGTATCAGGGTCATTCTCAAATTTTTCTAGGATATCGACGAAGGTCACCCCAGATATAGGATCTCCACCAATTCCCACACATGTTGATTGGCCAATACCGAGTTGAGTCAACTGCCCGACTGCTTCATATGTTAAGGTGCCACTTCTTGAGACAACACCAGTCCTACCGGGTAGGTGGATGTGGCCTGGCATGATCCCCATTTTGAAGTTTTCTCCGGGAGAGATAATTCCCGGGCAGTTGGGTCCAATTAGGGTGACTTCCTTGTCTTTAAGATACCTGACTACCTTTATGGTGTCTTGGAGTGG
>DJMH01000114.1:15187-23207 GCA_002435305.1 Dehalococcoidia bacterium UBA6495 | reverse complement strand
TGGGATGCCTTCAGTTATACAGGCGATTACTTCTATACCAGCATCTATGGATTCGACAATCGCATCTGCTGCGAATGCGGGCGGGACAAAAATTAAGGAGGCATTGGCAGAAGTTTCGTCCACAGCCTGCTGGACTGTGTTATAGACAGGAACCGTGGTATTAAAATTCTGCCCACCTTTTCCGGGAGTCACCCCTGCTACCAGATTTGCACCATACTCGGCTGATCTTTGTGCGTGATAACTACCTTCTTTTCCGGTAATCCCTTGTACTAGTAGCCTGGTTGATTTATCTACGAGAATACTCATGTATTTGTTCCTATAAACTTGCTTAAATGTGTATGTTAGTAACGCATGATTTATGCAAGCTTTTTAATTTCAGCTGCGGCTTCTCCTAGGGTATCCACGAGGGTTACATTTAGACTGGATCGGGAAAGGATTTCCCTTCCTTCATCTGAATTGGTTCCAAGCATTCTCACTACCATTGGTCTTACTCTGCCGGGTTGTTGTTCAGCAGCTAATAAAAATCCTCTCGCAGCTATGTCACAACGCAAGATTCCACCGAAGAGGTTAACGAGAACTGCTTTAACGCTATCATCCGATAATACTAGGTTTAGGGCTTTGGCCACTTTTTCCTCGTCTGCACCTCCGCCTATATCCAAAAAGTTTGAGGGCGAAGCTCCGGCTGAACTGGTCACATCCATCGTGGCCATTGCGAGGCCGGCCCCATTGACAAGACAGCCGACGGTTCCTTCCAATTTAACATAATTTATATCTGAAGAACGTGCTTCTACTTCTAAGGGGTCTTCTTGAGAAATATCTCTCATTTCCTGAATGTCTTTCTGCCTAAAAATTGCATCATCATCGATATCCAATTTTGCATCTGCTGCCAGCACCTTCCCATCTTTTGTAATTACTAGAGGGTTTATTTCTACCAAGGAGGCGTCCGTTTCAATAAATGCTCGATATAGGTTTTGCGCTAAGCTGGTAACCGAACGAATATGTTCTTGTCCTAGGTTAAGCCCGTAAGCTATTTTCCTACCTTGAAAAGGCTGGAGGCCCAATACTGGATCAATGGGGATTTGGAGTATTTTTTCCGGGGAAGTTTCTGCTACCTCTTCTATGTTCATGCCCCCAGCTTCACTGGCAATTACAACCACCCCTTTTGAAGCTCCATCTATCACCATGCCCAAGTAGAGTTCGTTTTCTATTTCAATACCCTCTTCTATAAGCACACTGTTGACGGGTACACCTTCCGGCCCAGTCTGAAAAGTGACAAGATTTGTTCCTATCATTTTTTCAGCTGCCTGTTCTGCTGCCCCAGGGGACTCCACAATTTTAACGCCACCACCTTTTCCTCTCCCTCCTGCGTGCACTTGAGCCTTAACTACCACGGTACCGCCTATCTCAAATGCTGCTGTTGCGGCTTGGCTTCCTGTTCTGGCAAGCCGACTTTTGGGAGTGGGTACTCCATATTTTCCAAGGATTTCTTTTGCCTGATATTCATGGAGTTTCATTTTTGTTTTTCCTAATAAGACGCTCTATTTAAAGGTAACGAAAGTGGCGGAGGGTGTGGGATTCGAACCCACGATATCCGTTAGGATATGCCAGTTTTCAAGACTGGTGCATTCGTCCACTCTGCCAACCCTCCATGTGTAAAAATGACTTAGGTATCTTAGTGCCTAGGGGAAATTATCAGCAACTTGCTTGTGAGATTCAACCCAGGCTATTTTTAAATAAATGTGTTTCTATTACACCAATGGCCACGGTATGGTCACATTAGGATCCAGAATTGGCATAATAGGATTTTCAATGATTCGATCCAGCCTTGTGGTCAATGCTTTTATTTCTTCAGCGCTAATTAGCAATTCTAGCGACTCGTAGTCTTCATTCAAAGAGGTTCTTAAATTTTTCATATCGGCTATGAGGGTTGGAGGTATTTCCTGACCGCAATATTCCATCATCACGGTACGCATCTTGAATGTGGCATGAAAGGTCAAACCATGATCTATGG
Organism: Dehalococcoidia bacterium UBA6495; assembly: GCA_002435305.1. Taxonomy (GTDB): domain Bacteria; phylum Chloroflexota; class Dehalococcoidia; order Lucifugimonadales; family UBA826; genus UBA11996. The sequence continues at coordinate 21,196 of DJMH01000114.1, read as the reverse complement.
ACCATATATTTTTCAACCCGTCAAGTAAACAATGTCCAGCTTTTCTGTCTGCATTATTAACCAATAGGTCAAATACTGCTAAAGGGAACAGGCCATCAGAGAAGTTATTTCTCATATCGAAATAGGTGATACGTGGGTCGCAATCCAAATAGAGTTGCATGGAACCCACACCATACGGTCCATCTCTTATTATAGTCAGGGGGATATTAGGCCAGCCTAATAATTTACTAATTTCATATGCGGCTTGCTCTCTTTTATATAAGGTGCCGGCGGGAAAATCCCGAAGTGGTTTTTCACCCTCTTTAGGTTTATAAATAGCCCTCACACATTGATTTTGCCCAGCAGTGACCCAAAGCAGAAAAGTATAATTCGAGCCCCAAGGCATAGTGTGACCACCGATAACCTCTCCGTTTGTTAAAGGTGCTAAAGCTTCGGTAGGTTCCAAATTTAATATTTCCTCTTCAGGTAGTGGAAAGTTTTTTCTTGGATCAATTGGATATTGCGTTTGCATAGGTTTTAAACTTGAAAGACCGGATCAGAGTTCTCCTGGATAAACTCTTGCATGGCCATTTCTTCGAACACAGTAGTGGCCATCAGGGTTGATAGGGGTTTCACATAATGGACATATTGGTCTCCCAGAAGCAACTATTTCCAATCCATTCGTGGCGAAATTATTAATTCTTTCTCGAGTTAGCCATATTCTTACTGTGGGTTCTCCAGAAATATCTTCCGGATCGTGGGCATCAATTATGAACATATTTGTCTCGGGATTGTGCCCAAAGGCCAATCGGCCTGCTTTGAAATCCAAATTTGTCAAACCTGCGGCTTCCAATTCCGTCGGTGGGTCTATGGTATCTTCTTTAGCTTCAGGGGTTTCCTTTGACAATTGGAGCATGGCGACTGATAGTTCCGCCATCTGTTCTTTTTCCAACCAGATAGTTGCCGTGCTACTCGCACTGGCTACATTTATCCGGAAAGTTCTCATGCCTGGCTCACCAAATGTTTCAGGTATAAATTTTGTTACTTGTGTGAACTCATTACTAGGTCCAACCATCGGTACTCCGAAAATGTGCCTTGGCCTAACGCGTTGGAACATTTGGTATAAATTAAAGTCTAACGGGAATGGTAGGTCTTTTGTGGGGTTTGTAGCAACATCGATTTGTTGGTTATTAGGCTTCTGTTTCGAACGAGAATATCCTGTGTGTTACAATTCTCACCTGCGTTGCCGAATGGCACGCATTTTTATTTGGCTGAAAATTAGAGACTAGGAGAAAAAGCTTGGCATACGTTACCCTTCGCGAAGGCGAGGAGGCTGAAGTACTTCTTAAGAGGTTCCAGACCCAGATGCAAAGGTCGGGTATTCTAAGAGAGTTGAGGAACAGAAGATTCTTCCGTTCTAAAGGCGAGCAGGCTCGGCTTGACCAGCAGCGAAGCATCCGCAGGCTTCGAAGGCGTCGAACCAGACGGTAATAATTTCCAGCTACGCATTCAACAATTGCTAAATAGGTTGATTGGTTTCAACCTATGGTAGGTGCGTCAAATGGGTATCCTTTACGTCGTTTCAGATACTGATAGAGCAGGCAAAACTTCTTTTTGCGCCTCATTAGCTAGCATCCTACTGGATATGGGCCACAAGGTCTCTGTTTCTAAGGCCATTTTCTCAGATCAAGATAAAAAAGATCTAGATAGTTACTCTTCTGTGTTAGGTTCAAATTTCAGTAAATTATCTGGGCAATCTTTTGATGTAACCGATGTTGGTGAAGAGATTAAGTCTGTGGCTAAGGATGTTGACACTCTTTTGGTGGAAGCATCAAATACTTTGTCCAGAGATGAGCATATTGACCTCGTTAAAAACATTGGGGCAAAAGTCATACATGTGACTAAATGCGAGCAGGCGATTGCATCCATTCCATTCGGCACCTCTTTTGGTCAGGATTTAATCGGAACCGTGCTAAATTTTCTGACTAGATACAAGGGAACCGAGGCTTACGAGGTAGTAATACCTAATTTGGAAAAATCTGGAATAAACGTTTTAGGGTTGATACCTGAGAATAGGACCTTGTTAAGCCTAACTGTAAAACAGATTTGTGAGAGTCTGGAGGGCACATTTTTTGGCGGTGAGGAATACGGAGAAGATTTGGTAGAAAGCTTCATGGTCGGTGGCTTTGGAATGGATCCAGGACAATACATATTCAGCCGGCAGGATAAGAAGGCTGTGGTTGTTCGGGGAGATAGACCCGATGTCCAAATGTCTGCCTTAGACACCGATATGGAATGTTTCATCATGACTGGCGGCTTTGAGCCGATCGAGTACGTTAAATATGAAGCTAATGAGGAAGAGGTTTCTATTATCATTGTTGACTCGGACACCCTTGAAACAATGGATAAAATAGGGGCACTTCAGGAACACTCGGAATTTGATCACAAAGATAAACTAGCCAGATTTAAGAATCTCATCTCTAGCAATATCGATATTGAAGGATTGAAGTCAGCCCTTTAAATTTTTGATTGTTTTATAGACCCTCAGCGTGGGCTGCGTGGAATGTGTCAACACCTCCTCTAAATTCACCTCCATTTTTGGTAATAGCCACGGGGCTCGCGAATTTTGCAAACCCAGTTTGAGTGAACCCGTCACCGAGAACTCTAATGCTGTGACCCTTAGCCTTTAAGCCGGCAACGACATTTGGGTCGAGTTCTGGGCCCACATCGGTCGCTGGGGAGCTGCAATCCACTCTGGGCGCATCAATTGCGGTTTGGGGATTCATGTTGAAATCAACCATTTTCACTATTAACGATGTGACACAATTTGTTATTCTTCTCCCGCCGGAGGCTCCAACAGCAATTTCCACGCCATCTTTTCCTAACACTAAAGCTGGAGTCATATTGTTTAATGGGTATTTTCCGGGGGCGATGGAATTAACCCGGTTTGGTGTAGGGTCATACCACATCATCCCGTTATTCATAACAATTCCAGTTCCTTTGGGAATTATTCCAGATCCGAATCCTGACATTATCGTGTTGGTAATAGAAACAGCATTGCCCTCACTGTCAATTACCGCCAGGTGAGTTGTTCCGTCGTCAGGGCGTGGTTTACTACTCTCTAAGACGAATTTTGGTTCTCTACCTTCTTCAATCCACGGATTTCCCGGAAGGAAAGATTCAGGAACATGGTCTCCTATTTCCTTCTGTCTTTTCTGGGTGTATTTATCGGAAACTAAACCGTCCCATGGGACATCTGCGAATTCGGGGTCTGCCACATATTCAAACCTGTCAGCGTATGCCATTCTGGCGGCACTAATGTACAGATGCAACATGTCGACTGAGTTGTGGCCTAACCTAGGAATATCGAACCCGTCTAGGATCTTTAAGGTCATAGCGCTGGTTATACCGGCGGAAGCATATCTGGGGACTCTCACGGTTTTGCCGTGATAATTAAGTTCTAGGCCTTTGTCCCAATAGAATGGCTTGTACTGTTCGAAGTCTTCCATTGTCAGGAAGCCGCCATTCTTTTGTATATCTTCAACTAAAACTTCCGTTAGTTCCCCCCGATAAAAGGCATCAACACCTCCTTTACCGATTGCTTCAAGGGCATTTGCTAAATTTGGCTGTTTTAAGACGTATGGACCGTCAATTCCACCATAGGGCAGCGCCCCTGATGGCATAAATGCGTTGCCTAATTCGGGGTAACGTAGAAGCATGCTTGAAAGACTTCCAAATTTATATAAGGTGAACCATTCGGGATGAAATCCATCACGGGCTATTTTGATGGCAGGTACTACAACTTCTGATAAAGGCAATTTTCCAAATCGAGAATGAGCTTCGACCAAACCAGCAACACATCCTGGTACTGCAATCGATTTGTATCCGTGAATGTTTTCGTCATTTTTGACGCCCGCCCACCCAAAACTTCCTACGGATGCTTCACCAGTTAGCTCGTACAAATCAGGTTTACCAGATAAGGGTCCCTTCATAGGAAACCCGATGACACCACCCTCGTTACCAACCTGAAATGTCATATAACCACCACCACCGATGCCACTTGATTCAGGTTCCACCACACCTACAGCCAAACAAGCAGCTACACCTGCATCTATGGCGTTGCCACCCATCTTGAGTATATCTAACCCCGCCTGGGTGGATAATTGGTCTTTAGTTGCCACCATACCGTTAGTGGACACCGCTTCACTTTTAGTGAAGGTGGCCTTAGAGGCTAAATCAGTAACCATCTATTCTCTCCTGCCGTAAATTTGTAGTTATCTCTCCAGTAGCAGGCGCATGATACATCAGAATTTGGCTTCGAGTACCGGGTTGGAAATATTTATCCTACTGAGTCTTCTTCCAAACGGTATTTCCAAACACCCTTGAAACAATATGTTGCTGCAATCAAACTAATAAAAATCAGGCTTGATCCAATGAGAGTTGATAATTGGGGTCCCACCACATTTGCTATTGAACCGGCAAGTAGACTTCCGACTGGGATTAGGCCCCAAGCCATCATATATATTCCTGTCACCCGGCCTCTGTATCGATCCGGAAGAATCCCTTGAACCGTGGCTCCTGAAATAGAAAAATAGGACATCATAGAACCAGACAAAAGCATTACCAGTATCATAGCTACTGAGTAAACATTATTGATCGCTAGTGTTGCCATTAAAGCGCCGAGGAATCCGAGCAATACGAAAAGAATTTTTCCGGGTCGAGTAATTTGGGTAAATGAGGCGAGAATTACCGTTCCTATGAGTGACCCAAGTCCAGATGCAGACAGGAGTAATCCTAACCCCTGTGGCCCAACTTCAAAAACTTCAGCAGCATAGACTGGCATTAAACCATGTACAAACGGCATCACAAGGATGACCATAATTACTGTCATGCAAGTTAGGCCGATTATGGTTTTTTGTTTAATCACGTAAGTTAACCCAGACTTCAAATCTGCCAATAACTGGTCTGTAGATCTATCGGAATTATCGACGGAGGAATCTTTGTCTAGTTGAATCACCATAATGGTGGCAGCAGCTGAAAACATGAGAATGGCCTCAACGACAAATAATGGTGCTGGGCCGAAGATCGCAAGAGAGAATCCGCCTGCCGCAGGAACAAGTAATCTCATTACACTAAAAGCCATAGAATTTAATGCGAAAGCATTTATCAGGTTTTTCCTAGGGACAATCACAGCAAGTAATGACATTCTAGCAGGATCATTTATCACCCACGAAATTCCCACAAGAAATACGAAAATGAATAAGTTCCAAATGTTGGCATACCCCATGGCAATAACCACTGAATAACCGATCATCAACATTGCTTGGTATGAATAAATAATGGAAAGGAGTATTTTTTTATCGAATTTATCGCTTATTAAACCCCCAAATGGAGCTCCGACTAAAATTGGCAGCGCATCGAGCCCAAGGGCCATACTTGTCAGTAACGGTGACCCGGTTATTTCATATGCAAGCCATCCAACTACAACTTGTTGGAGCCAAAACCCGCTGCTAAAAAGAGCTGTAGTAAGCCATAAAAACCTGTAATTACGTGAATGAAATGCATCAAACGTGTGTAATTTACGGGGAATACCCTTGGGCTTCAGTATTTTTTCTAGAAGCTTTTCGGAATGAGTATCTGAATCAAGATTGAGATTATTCGGTGAAGTTATGTATTCAGGAGCGGCATGGGGTGATGAATTTTTTTCATCTTGTTCACCTATGACGGGCCCAGGTATTAATCCAGACTCGGTCTTTTTCAATTATATTGTCTTACACCTCGCCGCTATGGGAATTTGTATAAATTGGAAGGTCAAAATCAACGTTATATAAGTCTAAATTTTCATGAAATAAAAAACAAGTATTTTTAATCTGATTAATAAAATATCCAAAATTCCATTAGAATCCTGAATGCTCCATAATTCAGAGGTTAATCCTAAATTTTGGCCCCATTTTTATTTCCTGGTTGGGACATGGCTTTACCTTTAGAGTCAAGGTTTTGAGTAGAGTCAAAGGACTGATGCATGGTCTA
>DJMH01000114.1:4146-14837 GCA_002435305.1 Dehalococcoidia bacterium UBA6495 | reverse complement strand
ATCTGGGTGAATATTTCTTTTCGATTTACACCTAATCTGGCATATCTCTATTTTAGAAGCTCTGTTTCGTCTAGGTATTTTGGTTGGTGGAATACAGTTCCAGGTCGCACAAGATTTATTCTGTCAATGACAGGCTTGAGGGATTTTGGGTTTGAATCATCCTTTGTTCTAGGTGGCATCCAGTCATCATGGTGGCCTAGTATGATTTCCTTGGGTTTTAACATGCTTGCCATTAAGCCAATATAGTCAGTAAGTGAACCTTGAATAGGCTCGCCATCAATGTTGGGGCGGCCTGCCATTGCTAAGATAGCAGCATCTGCCGTTAGATCAGATACCACCCCCGTCCAGCATCCAGAAGTATCTTGAAAAAAAATAGAGCCCTGCGGAGTTTCGAATAAGAAACATAGTGCTCCACCTATATCGTTGGAGCCTAGAGTCTCTTTCCTATGGTCTTCAATCTCTTTGATTAGATTTGAGTCCGTTGCCTTAGGCAAGGGGTCTGGGTTTCGGGGTTCCCATCGTTCATTTTCAGTGAGATTCAGATGTCCTGTTTGGCTTTCATCGGTTCTAGGTCGGAATGTGTTCGGGATCCATATACAGGAATGCAAGCTTGGATAAACTCTGACGGTGACAGAATCGCTAAGGCGGTACCTTTCACCCCCCTGAGCTCTTCGAAGTTGTTCTCTAGGAACTCCTGCCTCGATTAGTATTCGTACACTTTCATTCGAACCAATAACTTCGGCCCCTGTATTTTTGGCAATTATATCCGCCCCCCCAATATGATCGAAATGGCTGTGCCCTATGAAAATGAAGTCCGCATTCTTTATTTCTGCTGTTGAGATACCAACATTTGGAGCTGACGAAACTCTGTCAATATAGGTATCTAGGAAAATTGTCAGATCATCTATAAGTAAACGAAAAGTAGCACATCCAAGCCAGTCTAATTTTATCGACATATTTTCTTACCTCCAATAAATAAAATTTACTAGGGACACATATATGAATATGCTAAAATTGGTTTGTTTTATGCCCCTATTATTACAGAATTTTTTTGGGTGGTCTTGTGACTGAACCATATGTAACTAATTGGACAGCGGTATTGGTAGTTGCCTTAGTGGGAGCTTTGGCTGTGCTATTGATGTTTATAGCGTCTAGGGTGTTGGCCCCTAAACGGCATTCGGATATAAAAAATTCCCCATACGAGTGTGGCATTCCCGCATCTCCATATCATTGGTCTCAAATCCAAATACGTTACTATGTTTTTGCAATATTGTTCGTGATATTTGATGTTGAAGCTGTTTTCCTATTTCCTTGGGCGCTAGTATTTTTGGAAGCTCCTCCTGCGGTTTTTTATGAAATGATTATTTTTATTGGCATATTGCTGTTTGGGTTAGCTTATGTTTGGAGGAAAGGGGTTTTGCAATGGCGATAGACGAAAGTTCTAATATCCATATTCCAAAATACGATGGGTTCGCTGCCACTGAAAAACCACTTGGACATGGCTACGAAGCAGGTAAAGGAAACAACCCTGCGGATAGTGTTTTCAATAAGGTTCTGCCCAATGCATTGACAGCAAAATCCGACCAATTATTTGCATTGGCAAGAAAATCATCGCTTTGGACTTTAACTTTTGGTTTGGCATGCTGTGCGATTGAAATGATGAGTGCCCATGCTTCCCATCATGATCTTGATAGGTTTGGGGTGGTTACTTGGCCTTCCCCTCGTCAAGCGGATGTCATGATAGTTGCTGGTACTGTGGTAAAAAAAATGGCAGACCCCATAAAACTTTTATATGAACAAATGCCTGACCCCAAATGGGTTATTGCTATGGGAAGTTGTGCAACCAATGGAGGGCCCTACTATAAATCATATTCAGTGGTGATGGGAGTAGATCACTTAATACCGGTTGATGTTTATGTTCCAGGTTGTCCACCTAGACCTGAAGCACTCATCTATGGTGTTATGCAATTACAGGAAAAGATAAAAAATGATGCGAATCAATCCTTCGAAAAAGAGTCGCGAAATGCCAATGATGGAAAGCAGTAACATATCTTCGAAGAATGAAATTAAAGCTCCAATGGTTCGGGAATTTCTCGACCAGAGACGAGAGATTCTTTACAAAATATTAAAAGAATCTATTGCTGATTTTCCGGGGGCAGAAATATCGGTTTCTATAGATATGGTTACGGTCAAAATTGATTCAGTGCATCTGGCTGAAGTTTGCGAACTCCTCAAATTCGCTGAAAAATTCGGGTTTGATTATTTGTCCTCTATTACTGTAGTAGATTACGAGGAAGAACAGGAAAGATTTGAGATGGTTTATCATCTTATCTCTATCAGACGACATCACAAAATGGCTATTAAAGTGTCATTACCTTCAAATGACCCGACAGTGCCTTCAGTACTGAGTATATGGAAATCGGCAGACTGGTTCGAAAGGGAAGCCCACGATTTATTTGGCATTAAATTTGAAGGTCGTGAAAATCTACCTCCATTGTTATTATTTGAGGGATTCGAGGGTTATCCAGGAAGAAAAAGTTACCCTTTTTATGATTATGGAGAATGGTAATAATCAGTAAGTATAGTTATGCAAGTACATCAACAGGTTAGTGAACATTCTGATGCGATAGATCTTATGGTCAATATGGGTCCTCAGCACCCTAGTACCCACGGGGTCTTTAGACTAGTCATATGGGTTGATGGTGAACGTATAGTGAAGGTGGAACCCCATATCGGTTACCTTCATCGCGGGTCAGAAAAGATATGTGAAAGTGAACAATATAACCAGATTGTGACTCTTTTTGATCGTCTCGATTATGTCGGAAATTTGAACAACGAATTAGCTTTTTGCTTGGCGGTAGAGAAACTTGCGGAAATAGTTATTCCTGAAAGAGCTGAGTATATACGGGTAATTTTATGTGAATTAAACCGGATAGCTAGCCACATGCTGTTCTACGGCGTTTATGGTTTGGATGCCGGAGCCACTACTCCTATGCTCTATGGTTTTCGTGAGCGCGAGAGGGTACAAGAACTTTTTGAAAGCGTGACTGGCGCAAGGATGATGCATAACTACATCCGAATTGGGGGTGTAAAGGAAGATGTTCCTGATGATTTTGATAAAAATGTGCTGGTATTACTTGATCATCTCAAAAGAGGTGTCGATGAATGCGACAGCCTCTTATCCCAAAATGAGATGTTTCTTGCTCGCACAAAAGGGGTCGGTATCATCAATGGAGAGGATGCTTTGGACTATGGTGTGACCGGGCCTGCTTTGCGAGCGTCCGGTGTTATAGAAGATGTAAGAGTCACAGATCCCTATTCCATTTACGATCGGTTCGATTTTGGTATACCGGTAGGGAGTAATGGTGATTGTTGGGATAGATATTATGTTCGTGTTGAAGAAATGAGAGAGTCAATTAAGATAGTAGAACAGGCCATTTCCAATATTCCTGAAGGTGAGATTTCCGCCAAAGTTAGAAGGATAATTAGACCACCAGCTGGAGAGGTATTCGTTCGCACAGAATCTCCGAGAGGTGACCTAGGGGTTTTCCTAGTAAGTGACGGCTCAGATAAACCTTACAGAGTTAAAGTAAGGCCACCATCTTTTGCAAATTTACAAGCCCTTGAATATATGCTTCAGGATACCTATGTGGCCGACGCTGTTTTAGTGTTGGGTTCGATCGACATTATTATGGGCGAGGTCGATCGATGAGTTTGGCTGAAATCATAGGCTTGTTTTTGAAAGCATCTTTACTACTTGCTTTTATTTTTATTGTGGTTCTTATTTTGACTTTGGCTGAACGAAAGGCATTAGCCCGGATACAGCAAAGAAAAGGCCCTAACAGGGTGGGGTTTAAAGGAATTCTTCAGCCATTTGCTGACGCTTTAAAATTGCTGACCAAAGAAGATATCCTACCGGCATCCGCCAATAAGAGAATTTTTTGGGTTGCGCCCCTTGCTGTGTTTCTTCCAGGGTTTTTGATTTGGGTGACAATTCCGTTGGCGAAGGACGTTGTTTTGGCAAACTTGGATATGGGTTTGTTTTACATAACTGCTATTTCAGTATTGTCTGTTATGGGATTGCTAATGGCAGGATGGGGTTCAGCCAATAAGTGGGCAATGATAGGAGGGTTGAGGGCAGCCGGTCAGCTTATAAGCTATGAGATTCCATTCATAATGGCTATTTTGTCGATAGGAATTCTAGCCCAGTCGTTTAATCTGAAGGAAATAGTTGATGATCAGGCCAGATGGCCTTTTGCTATTAAACAACCGTTAGGGTTATTTATTTTTCTTACAGCGGGATTAGCGGAATTGGGAAGGACCCCTTTCGATATTCATCATGCAGAATCCGAGGTAGTCGGTGGCCCATTTGTGGAATACAGCGGAGCCCATTGGTCAGTCTTTTATCTTGCCGAATATATGAACACGTTTACTATCGCAGTTCTGACGGTATTGTTATTTCTTGGAGGCTGGCAATCTCCTACATTGCCTTTCAGCGGAACTGTTCATACCGTGGCTTCACTCAGCTGGTTCCTAATAAAAACTGCCCTTGTGATCTGGGTCATATTTTGGATTCGCGGCACATATCCAAGATTGAGGATCGATCAACTGATGTCCTTTGGATGGAAGATACTAGTTCCGGCATCCTTTATTAACATTTTTCTTACCGCCTCGGTACTTTACTATGCTTTGCCAGACTGGGTTATTACAGTAGTATCTTTTGGTTTCATAGGTGCAATTTTTTATTTTATAAGGAGAGGATCTCTAGCGGGAAATAAACAAGATACTGTGAAGATTATAAAAACTAGTGATATAAGAGCTCAGCTTTCAAATGGGGCTGAGGTATAGATGAAAATACAGAACCCAGTGGTTGGTTTTATAAATGGCCTAATGGTCACTATAAGGTCTGCCCTAAGGCATCCAGTGACTGCTGAGTACCCTGCGGTTGAAAAACGCCTGGCCCTTTCGAACAGATACATGGGGTTTCCGGCATTAACTTGGGATTTTGATGTCGAGGAACCATACTGCACTGGTTGCATGGTATGTGTACGGGAATGTCCTACCCAGTGTATGTCTGCTCAAATGAAAGATAATCCCAAGCATGAAAAAGGCCTGAGTAGGCGTCGAAAAATCATAGAAAGTTTCGAAATAAATTTAGGACGGTGTATCTTGTGTGGCATCTGTGTTGATGTGTGCAACCTTGATGCGATTGAAATGTCCCACGAGTATGAATTAAGCAAATATCAAAGAAATGCGAACAGAGTTAATTTGAATGAATTATTAGATATGGGTGTTGCTTATCAAAATAAACTTGGGTGGACCCCAAAGCAACCACAAAAAAATAGTGGAATACCAGTACCTCCAAAGCAACCCCAGGATTCCTCTTAATGTCAGTAGTGTTTTTTGCGATTGCAGCCATTTTGGTTATTTCGGGTGGCGTCGGAGTGGTGGCTGCACGAAATATTGTTTATGCTGCCCTATCGTTGCTGATTGCGATGGTAGGAACTGCTGGTATATTTCTAATAGGGCTTGCGGAGTTTTTGGCATTAGTGCAGCTTTTGATATATGGAGGGGCTGTTGTAATCGTGATTCTTTTCTCACTCATGTTAACCAGGATTCAAGAGTTTGAATTTTTGACAGCAAACAAGCATTGGCCAATAGCACTGATAGTGGCAATGTGCCTGCTCGGATTATTGATAATTTCCATTTTAATCGAAGACAGTACTACTACTACAATGGGAAGTACTAATATAACGGAATTAGGTCTGAGTTTGTTTAAAGATTGGGCCATACCATTTGAACTTGCATCTTTAGTACTGCTAATTGCTCTTATAGGGGCCGTAGTAGTAGTTCGTACGGATAATGAGGAAGATAGGTGATGGAACTAATCTATTTTCAGTTATTAGCCGCGATTCTATTTTGTATAGGAATTTATGGGGTATTGGCTAGGAGAAGTGCAGTTCTCATATTAATGTCAATCGAGTTGATGCTTAATGCGGTGAACATTAACTTAATTGGTTATGCGGCCTTTTCAAGTTTTGGATCGGCCCACAGAAATTTAGGGCAAGTCCTAGTAATATTTATCATCACCATAGCAGCGGCAGAACTAGCTTTGGCTTTGGCTATTATTTTGAGGCTCTATAGGAATAAAAACAACGTTAATGTTGACGAATTGGATATCTTAAAGGGCTAGAATCTGAACTATGATTTTGAGTGCTGCATATGCATGGATATTACCTGGGTTAGCAGTTCTAGCTTTTTGCATAACCAGTTTGTTTGGTAAAAATCTTCCCTATAAAGGAATCTTTTTACCCATAGCAGCCGCTCTATTAGGGTTTATTTTTTTCTGTTTGATATTCGTTGATTTCATCTCTACAGGGTTTAATCCATCAAGTGTAAGCATCGACTGGATTGTCATTGATAACTTGTCTATAACTTGGGGATTCTCAATCGATGAAATTTCTATACTTATGTTGGGGTTGGTAACGTTTATATCTTTGCTTGTCCAGATATATTCAGTGGGGTACATGTCAGGCGATCCTAGAATTTCATGGTATTTTGCCGTCCACGCCTTGTTTGCAGGAGCTATGTTGGCATTGGTTCTAGCCGACAATTTGCTTTTCCTATATTTTTGTTGGGAGTTGGTGGGATTGGGATCATATTTGCTGATCGGGTTTTGGTTTGAGAAGAAAGCCGCATCAGAAGCCGCAAAGAAGGCTTTTATAACCACAAGGTTGGGAGATGTTGGCTTACTAATTGGCATTATATTGTTGTTTAAAGCCACCGGTACTTTTCACATACCATCCATAATTCATGCAGCCCAAGAAGGGGCTATAGCAGAATCTACTTTGATGTGGTCTTCCCTTCTGCTGTTTCTAGGAGCAATGGGGAAATCAGCTCAATTTCCTTTTCATGTCTGGTTGCCTGATGCCATGGAAGGGCCAACTCCAGTCTCAGCCCTTATACATGCGGCGACTATGGTGGTTGCAGGGGTCTATTTGATTGCTCGGATGCTGCCGTTATTGCAGATGGTCCCTGGTTTTTTGACTCTTGTTGCAATAGTGGGCCTGTTTACTTTTTTGTTTGCAGGAATAATCGCTTTGGTAATGACCGACATAAAAAAAATTTTGGCATACTCGACCATAAGCCATCTGGGGCTGATGATTCTAACTTTAGGTTCCGGCGGACTGGCGGCTGCTATGTTTCATTTATTGGTGCATGGCTTTTCTAAAGCCCTTCTGTTCTTGGGAGCAGGAAGTGTGATGCATGGGATGAATGGTGAGTCCGACTGTTGGAAGATGGGAGGGTTGAGACGAAATATGTCTGTAACCGGAATCACCTTCTTAGTTGGGTGTTTATCCCTAGCAGGAATTGTTCCCCTGAGTGGATTCTTTAGTAAGGATGAAATGCTGCTCTCAATATATGAGGGGCTTGGGCCCATATTTCTCTTTATTACTCTCGTCGGCGTTTTTCTCAGCTCGCTGTACATGATTCGTTTATTTTGTGTGATTTTTATAGGAGAACATCGAAGTGAGGGGGCGAAAAGTTCCCATGAATCTCCCCGGGTGATGACTTATCCTCTTGTAATATTGGCTATTTTCGGAACAGTATTGGGCATATTGGCTCTTCCATTACCATTCGGAGATTTTGAAGGATTGGGTAATTTCATCGATTCGAAGCATCATTTTCATCTCTCGCCTTGGGTAACCCCCCTTTCCCTTTTGATAGCTTTGGCTGGCCTAGTAATTGGCTATATGTGTTATGGATATCCCAAAATTTCGCATCATTTGGTAGCTTTAAGGTTCGGCTATTTATACAAGTTGACCGTATCTAAATTCTATATAGATGAACTTTATCAATGGATAATAGATAAAATAGTGTTGTCAGCGGCCCGATTTGTTTCTATATTCGACCGAGTTGTCGTTAACGACACTGGAGTTGATGGCATGGGAATGTCCGTATTGCTTTCTGCCTTTAAAGTGAGGCTAATTCAAACAGGTAAGTTGTACAATTACGGCGCTGCTATGGGGATAGGTATATTCTTCATGGCTGTTATGTGGATATTGGTTAGCAATTAATGGAATTCCTCAGTTTCTCCAATCCCGCAGGGTTGGTTGCTTTACCCATTTTAGGCTGTTTCATCTTATTTTTCATTCCAGGTCATAGAGCTAATCTTGTTCGTTGGATTTCTACAATTTTTGCCTTTGCCGTATTGATTATATCTTTCTATTTCTTTTTATCATTCGATCATTCTGAAGGTGGTAGACAATTTATTTATGAATATGAATGGCTATCTTTAATAGGGCCTTGGGGAGAATCTCAAAGAGCCATATCCATGTCGGTTGGGATAGATGGCATTGCTGTAACGATGGTGCTTTTGACAGGTATTGTTATGTTCACCGGCACTGTGGTTTCGTGGAATATTAATGTAAATAATAAAGATTTCTTCATTTTATATTTTCTGTTGTTGTCAGGGGTTTTTGGCGTTTTCATTGCCTATGATCTTTTCTTTTTCTTTTTCTTTTATGAATTGTCGGTTCTACCGATGTACCTGCTTATTGGTAAATGGGGAAGTAGCAGTAAGTTCTCTTCTTTTGAGAGGACCAAAGAATACAGCGCCATGAAACTAACCTTAGTTCTTGTTGCCGGGAGTGTCTTAATATGGGTTGCCATAATCGCTATGTTCGTACAGTCTGGGACAGGGAGCTTTCATATAGATGAAATCCAAAAAGTAATTCCCGACAAATTCTCTTCGGAATTCCAAAGTGCTTTTTTCTTAATGCTTATGATTGGGTTTGGAATACTGGCCGGCTTATGGCCCTTTCATACATGGTCACCAGATGGTCATGTGGCTGCACCTACTGCGGTAAGTATGGTTCATGCCGGTGTCCTTATGAAATTGGGTGCTTTCGGAATAATTAGAGTTGGAATGACCCTTTTGCCGGAAGGGGCTCAGATCTGGATGCCGTTATTGATAGGACTCGGGGCGGTTAATGTTATTTATGGGGCTCTTTCAGCCATGGGTCAAACGGACCTGAAATATGTCATAGGCTATTCATCAGTTAGTCATATGGGTTACGTATTGATGGGACTAGGTACATTGAGTCTTGTGGGATTGAACGGAGCTGTGTTGCAAATGTTTTCCCATGGGGTTATGACCGCTTTGTTTTTTGCCGTAGTAGGAATGATTTACGAACGTACACATACTAGGGATTCTTTAGTACTTAGCGGGCTGGCACAGAAGATGGGAATAATAGCTATTTTCTTTACTCTAGCGGGTTTAACTTCTCTTGGTCTACCTGGCCTTAGTGGGTTTGCAGCCGAACTATTGATATTTATTGGTATATTTCAAAGTTACGAGATTTGGGGCATTATTTTGGGATCCCTTGCTGTGATTGGAGCTGCGATTACAGCCGTATATATTTTGAGATTGCTATCCAAAGTATTTTTTGGCCTGCCTGATGATACTTTGCCAGAATATTTGGATTCGACACGAAGGGAGAAATTTGCGGCGAGTATCTTAGTCATTTTTATTGTGCTAGTGGGCCTTTGGCCGTTTCCGTTTGTGAAAGTAATTGAAAGTGGTGTTGAGCCGATTCTTCTTCAAATTGTGGGGGCGGGATGAACTTCCACTTGATATATCCAGAGTTTCTTCTAATTGGGCTTGCGTTCCTCGTTTTGATTTTAGATTTTTTCTTATCGGAGAAAAAAAAATATTTGTTGAATTGGGTTTCCGCCATTGGGATGGTTTTCATACTTGGAATAGCCTTGTTTTTGAACCAGCAAGGTGATCTGTATGAAGGATTGTTGATCATCGACGGGTATGCGAGTTTTTTCAGGATATTTTTTCTGGCTATAGGAATAGTAGTGACACTTATATCACGAGATTATGTGAACTCTAATGTTTCAAATCCCGGTGAATACTATGCTATTTTGATTTTCACTATCTTGGCATCAATATCGTTGGCTTCGTCCGGCGAGTTACTAACAGCCTATGTCAGCCTAGAAATTTTGAGCTTCGGGTTATATGTGTTAGTCGCATATGATCGATATAATCCCGCTTCAAATGAAGGAGGGGTCAAGTTTATCCTTTTAGGGGCTTTTTCCTCGGCTTTGATTCTATATGGCTTGAGTCAAACATACGGTTTGATAGGAACCACTAGATTTAATGAAATTGCCGTTTTACTTAACTCGATGGAAAACATATCAATTGGGATGCTCATCGGGTTCGTATTGATTCTGGCTGGAATAGCATTCAAACTGGCTGCCGTACCGTTTCATATGTGGGCTCCCGATGCCTATGAGGGGGCGCCCTTACCAATAACGGCTTGGTTGTCCGTGTGTTCGAAAGTTGCGATTGTCGCTTTGGCTATTAGATTCTTCACCAACGGCATATTTCCTCTTGCTCCTGATTGGCAACCTATCCTAATGATCTTGGCAGTGCTTACTATGGTGGGCGGTAATTTACTGGCACTCGTTCAAAAAAATATGAAACGTTTACTGGCTTATTCCAGCATCGGACATGCCGGATATTTACTCATGGGTTTGGCGGCATTAGTGGGGGTCAGCGATGACGGTATTGTAAGTAAGGATCTAACGCAATTAGTTTCGAACGGATTGATTTTTCATATGGTTGCTTATGGGGCGACAAATTTTGCGATTTTTTTCTGCTTAATAGTTGTTTACAACAA
>DJMH01000114.1:0-3745 GCA_002435305.1 Dehalococcoidia bacterium UBA6495 | reverse complement strand
TTGGTAATGGTTTGCTCTCTGTTTTCTTTAGCAGGTATGCCTGTGTTTGCAGGTTTCACTAGTAAGTTTTATCTCTTTAATGCTGTGGCATCTCAGGGGTTTTTACTGTTGGTCGGGGTGGCGATAGTTTCAAGCCTAATCTCACTATACTATTACCTCACCGTAGCTCGGTATTTGTATATTGAAGAAATTTCAGATGATTCAGTAATTTATGTTTCATTTACCAGTAAATTAATTCTTATAGCATTATTTATTTTGATGGTTTTAGGGGGGGTATACCCTTCACCTCTGATGGATTTGATTCAAACTGCCACCGATTCCATCTTAAAAATAGGCTAATCCCTCTGATAGACTGAACGGTGGATTTCTAATTACACCGAGAGAAAGGAGATGAAATTGGCTCATTCAATAGATTGGCCTGAAGAATATAAAAGAGGGCTTGTTGTGGTAGCTCATGCTGATGATGCGGAATATGGTTGTTCAGGCACAGTGGCTCGGTTAGTTGCTGAGGGTTGGGACATGGCTTATGTTTTGTGCACTGACGGGAGTAAAGGCAGCAGTGATCCCGATATAACGGAAGCGCAATTATCTGAGCTTAGAAGGGAAGAGCAAGAAAATGCAGGAAAAATTTTAGGCTTATCGAATGTTGCCTTTTTGGGGCACCCTGATAGTTATTTACAGCCTACGCTAGATTTAAGAAGGGACATAGCAAGGGAAATCCGCCGACAAAAACCGGATATAGTCATCTGTCAATATCCCATGAGAGTATTAGACGGCGGATTTGGTTCTGGTCATCCAGACCACATGGCTGCGGGGGATACCGCCCTTTCTGCTATATTTCCAACTGCTAGAGATCATATGACTTTTCCCGAATTAATTGAAGAAGGATTTGAGCCTCATAAAGTCGCAGAAGCGTGGATAATGGGACATCCCGAACCTGACCTTTGGATTGATATAAGTGATCACATGGAAACTTCGATAAAAGCCCTAACGGCTCACGTGTCTCAGATGAGTGGTAAATCATATGATGAGGTATTGGAAAGGATGTTGGAGTGGCGTGGAGAAAGGGGAAAAGGCAAGGGAATGCCACAGGCAGACGCCTTTAAACGGATTTACTATAGAGGATAAAACCAAATAACAAAGGAATAGAAATGAAACCTGTTATAAAAAATTACAGAGATCACTCTAACCCAATTTTAGGTAAGAGTGATGGAGTCCCGAATTATGTGATGCTCTATGTTCAGCATGCACCAGGAGAATCTTCACCTTTTCATACCCATCCATGGGAACATCAGGCTTTTATCACGGAAGGGTCCGGGGTATTGTTTTTTGGTGGTGAGGAATATCCTATAAAACAGGGTGATTGTGTTCATGTACCGGAGGATGTTGAGCATCAGTTCAGAAACACGGGGGACGCCCCGATGAATAGAGTTACTGTAAACCCGATAAAATCAGAAGAGTAGATTTATTTTAGGCCGACCCTGTGAATTATTTGAAGGAGTTCATTAAAAGTATTTTCAGCAAGCTGACCAGCAGGGTGCCTAACAATCGGATGACTTATTAGCCCCCGATGATGGATACCTGCTTTTCGAATGGCAAGACCAATCCCTTCCTGTTGCTCAAATTGTATAAGGGGAAGATGATCATAGAATAACTTTTCGGCAAGATCAGAAGCCCCGGTTTTATGATGGTTACAAATTTGTACCAATACTTCAGGGTACGCAAATCCAGTCATAGCTCCTATGGAACCTCTTCTTAGTTCATCTAGAAGAAATACTCCGCCAAGCCCGCCAAAGATTCCTAACCTGTCTTGAATTTTATTTCGGATAGCACTTATTTTCGTTGGGGTTGGTGGGTCTTCGAGTTTGAGGTATTTCACATTGGGAATTTCGTTTGCTACCCTGACTACAAAATCGACAGGCATTTCCACTCCCGATGTCTGTGGGTAGTCTTGCATTACGATGGGGATAGATATTTGTTCTGCTAGTTGGTAGTAATATCCGAATAAGGCATCCAAGTTGGCCTTTGGCATAGAAGGTGCTGAAACCATTACCGCAGCTGCGCCCATTTGTTCAGCCTCTTTACTTCTTTCTATCATTGCTTTTGTCCCGTTGGCTGAGGTCCCCAAAGTTACAGGTAGATGGTCAGCAGCATCTATAATTGTTTCTGCGATCTTCGTTCGCTCTTTATCGGATAGGCGAGCAGCTTCACCCATCACTCCCAAACCAACGACTCCCGTGCAACCAGAGGATATTGCCTCGGCCACTAAATAAGGTATTGATTTATAATCGACCTCTTCTTCTTGGTCGAAGGGGGTTGCTAGCATCCAATGCATTCCGTAGAAAGAGTCGGGCATATGGTTCTCCTATTGGTACCGGATTGTTCTTATACGATGATTCTCGCTGTCAGCTATGTAAGTTATTCCAGAGAGATCCGTTACTACGCCATGAGGTCGGGCGAGTCCAGCCATGGTAGGAGGGCCGCCATCTCCCCCTGATCCTAACGTCCCCCCGGCAAAGGTGTCGATAATGTTGCTTTCTGTATAAATGATTCGGAGAGCATGGTTTTCTGTGTCTACCACCAATATATTACCGTCATTGTCACACCTTATGGCTTTGGGGCCATTAAGCAAGGCATATTTTGCATCTTCTCCATCACCCCTGTAACCTTTTTCTCCCGTTCCAGCGATAGTGCTGATAATTCCTTCCATGTCTATTTTTCGGATTGTATTTCCTTCTCTTTCACAGATGTATATATTGCCAATTTTGTCAGTGCACACTGCCCTTGCACCAAATATGCCGGCTGTTATTGCTGGGCCTTCATCCCCTGTGTGTTCTTTCACCCCAGTCCCAGCTACGGTGGTAATGGTCCCGGTATTGGGATCAAATTTTCGTATTCTTTGATCTCGAACATCGGCTATCAGTAAGTGACCATCGTTGTCTATGGCACAGTCATTAGGTTCTAACATTGCTGATTTGGTTGCAGAAATACCATCCTTTCCAGAGCCTGGTTTACCTGTACCAACGACAGTTCTTATTTCATTTGTAGACTTATCGATCATCCTTATGGATGGATTGAATCTTTGGCATATGAATACATTTCCGGTTGCGTCGACTTGTATCGCATATATTTCATCTATTGAGGCGTGTTTGGCATCTCCCCCATCACCGGTATGCCCCTGCAAACCGTTGCCAGCAAAATTTTCGATGATTCCAGAATCTAAATTTAGACGTCGCACCCTGAAATTAAAACAATCGGCGATATAGAGATATCTTCCAGATGGATCAATGTCTACGTGGAATGGATTATCCATTGTGGCTTCTTTAGCAAGGCCCCCGTCCCCACTATATCCCTTCACGCTGGTGCCGACTATGCTTTGAATTACAGAGCCCAAAGTCTATTCCTTGAAAATTCGCTATTTTTTTGCCACAAATTATTCTATATCACCGGTAAAATACTATAGGAAGAATATGCAAATTTAAATATTGGTATAAATAGTAAACGTATGAAGAAATTATTGTTTCCTTTGACATTTTTATTGTGTTTGTTGTTATTTGCTTGTAGTTCCGATTCGGAAATTGATTCGACTGCAATATTGGAAATTGCGAATACCCCGATAGTTGAGACGGTACCTGCCTCGAAACCTGTAATTACTCAATCGGCCCCTATTACACCAACAGCTATACCAACAGCTACAGCTACCCAAATTGTTATACCAACAAAAATCCCTCAAAAATCTATAACC
>DJMH01000033.1:10227-41584 GCA_002435305.1 Dehalococcoidia bacterium UBA6495 | reverse complement strand
ATTACGGGCGGCACTGCTCACGGAAGATTCGATGGCTTCTTCTGCTCTACCTCTGAGTGCTTCCCTTTTCCTTTGTAAATATTCGATTTCCTTGTTTTTTAGTGTTGTCTGACTTATCGATGTTGTATCTATTAAGCGGTTAAGCGTTGGTGAATTATCTAAGCTTACTAGTTCCTTTTGTAGTTTTAATGTCGTGGCTAAGTAATCCTTAATTATACTGTTTCGTTCGGCGTCATTAGGTTTGTGACCAGGGTATTTTTCCCACAATAGGTGTAGCCATTTCAAAGGTACATGCCTTAGTTCCCAACGAACTAACGAAAAAGCATGAGGCCCTGCAGCATAGTCGGTTTGAGTGAAATGATGAACATCCGATTTTGCAGATATGAGAATCAGTATTGCTATTATCGCTGCTAATAGCGTTCTTTTTCCATTGACTCTCATGGTTTTGTATTTCAATTTATGTGATTTTAAATCAATGCCCATGAAGGTATTGATTTATTGGCGTCCGACTTTAATTGTTTCTGTAATTTTTTGGATCCAGGTAATGATTCATTTAGTAAAGACCAAAATTGTTTTGAGTGGTTCATTTCATGGATATGACATAACTCATGAGTTACAACGTAGTCAATGAGACTGGGTTCAAGGAAAACCAAATTTCTGTTGAGGTTTATATTTTTTTTGTAAGAGCAGCTACCCCATATGCTTTTACGACTACCTATTTTTATTTTGTTGTATGGAATATTCAATTTATTGGAAATGGTTTCTACAGCCTTTCCTAAAATTGAGACGGCTTTACCTTGCAACCATTGCTGTAGAAGCTTCGAGTTAGTGACTAGAGACACTCTTTCCTTCGGGTCATCGAGTATTATGGTTCCATTTGCCTCCGTCAGCGCTGAATTTTCCATGGAAGGGTGGCAGTAGATAACATTAATGGCTTCGCTGGTGGCCGGAATAAAAATGTGTGATGGTTTGATGTCAAAATTCCTATTTTTGATATCACATAACTTCTGATTAATGTACTGACTATTTTGTTTAACGATTCTTGTTACGGTTTTATGAGATAGACCTTTGGGCACTACAATCTCTACTCCGTAGGGAGGAAGAGACCGTATACTGATCGATCGTGCCTTTTTGCTCTCCCGACGCCATAATTCTACTGTGAAATCTACTTCCTCAGTCGCAGTCATATAGAACCTGAAATGATTGTTAGTTGAGCTGGAGTGTCTTGGCCAATGTTGGAGCGGGAGACCGGATTCGAACCGGCGACCTTCTGCTTGGAAGGCAGATACTCTAGCCACTGAGTTACTCCCGCTTGAATGAAGTTCAATTCTAATATTTTTTGCGATGGCATGACAACAATCTGATAAACAAAAATAATTGTAAATCTCTGTAATGAAGGTTTTGAGTTAGAATGCACTCCAGTTTGAAACAACTTAACCAAATAGAGTTTGCATGAATAGAACACTATTACCATTCCTTGCAATTTCTCTAGGCTTATTTGTTGAAGTGGTAGATCAGGCTGGAATTATGCTGGCCCTTCCTTCTATTTCACGTTTTTTTTCTTCAGATCTTTCTACTGCTCAGTGGGTATTAATCGGGTATGTTTTGTCGATTAGCGTTTCACTTATACCCATGAGCAGGATATCTGATTTATTGGGTCATAAGAAAATTTATGTTTGGGGACTGACTCTGGCGGCCGTGATTACTTTTCTTGCTGGATTTAGTAATTCAATAGGGCTTCTGATAGCTTTTAGTTTGATAAGAGGCGTAGGAAGGGGCATGACACAGGGCACCTCTATGGCCCTGGTTTTGTCGATCTTTGGTCCTTCACAGGGAGGAAAAGCTTTGGGTTTATACATTTCCGTGGTAGGCATAGGAAGTGCGGCAGGGCCTTTAATATCTGGATTCATACTTAACAATTACACTTGGAGGTTTCTGTTTTTCATTATTGGGGGGTTAGGCATTATCTCATCCATGGCAGCCTCTTGGTTAGTCAGTTCTAACCATGTTTCTACAATGAAATTAAGGGAATTGAAATTTGATTGGATCGGGGCAGGACTTTTTACAATTGGAATAGCAGCATTACTCCAAACATCAACTTGGGGTTCTAGAATTGGATTTCTGCATCCAGTAACAATCAGTATTTCATGTTTATCCCTTATAGGGTTTGCTCTTTTCATTTACAGGGAAATGTTGGTTGATGAACCAATGATTGATTTGAGCCTATTTCGTAACAGGTTATTTTCCTCTGGTGTATCTGCACATTTTCTGTTTTTTATGGGAGGTGCCTGTCCCTGGTTCTTTATGCCATTCTTTCTGGAAATCGTAGCTGGATATTCTCCTCAACAAATTGGGTTTATTATGGGTGCAGGGGCAATATCCATGTCGATTGCAGGTGTTTTTTGCGGATATTTATCCGATAAATTTGGGCCTTTTATTTTTTCAGTAGGTGGATTTCTTGTTACTGTCGTTGGTCTTTATGTTTTAACAAATTTAACTGTGAATGCTACCTGGCCATTAGCGTTCATAGGAATATTGTGCATAAATATGGCGAGCGGGATATTTTTCGGTCCGAATAATAAACAGATCTTTGGATCTGTTTCCCCTAATTTTCATGGCGTGATTTCTGGATTTATGCACACAACCAGGAATAGTAGTAGTGCGATAGGTATCTCAATTGGTACCGCCATAGCGACGTCTGTCATGGCATACATGGGGTATGAGCCTACTATTTCTGATTTGTCTAACGACACCGGGGTTTCTGTATTGGGCGCCTTTGTAAGAGGGATGAAATTCGTGTTTTACGGGGGTATGGGTGTTTCGATACTTGGAATATTTGTATTAGTTCTCGGTGGTAGGAGTAAAGTCAATAACTAGCGACCAGACGGGAGTCAAATATTTACATATTCGGTTATCTCAAATTACCCCAATCGGGACCCGTTTTCATTTCGATTTCCAAGGGCACGTCAAGAATAACTGCTGAAGGCATTAATTCTCCGACCAAAGACTCCAGTTGTTGTAATTCCTGCCGGGGTACTTCAAATATTAATTCATCATGAACTTGAAGTATCATTTTTGATTCCATTCCCAGCACCTTCAGCTGCTCATCTATGTTGATCATAGCTATTTTTATGATATCGGCGGCGGTCCCTTGTATTGGCATGTTAATTGCAGCTCTTTCAGCCTGGCTTCTCAGGTGGAAATTTCTAGAATTTATTTCCGGTAAATATCTTCTTCTACCGAGCAATGTTTCAATATAACCACTCGTGTGGCATTGTGACTTGATTCCCTCTAGGTAGTTCAATATTCCAGGATATTTATTGAAGTAGATATCTATAAACTCCTTTCCCTCTTTTTGGCTTAAATCAGTTTGCCTCGCTATCCCGTGTGGGCTTAAGCCATATATAACTCCAAAGTTCAAGACTTTGGCTACTCGTCTCATATCAGGTGTGACTTCGTCAATCGGAATGCCATAGACCGTTGAGCTAGTTGCACTATGTATATCTTCCCCACGATGAAATGCATTTACCAATCCCGAATCTTTGGATAGATGCGCTAGCACCCTAAGTTCTATCTGAGAATAGTCGGCCGCCAGTAACACATTTTCAACTGGGTTTTCAGTTACAAAGGCTTCTCGAACTTTTCTACCAAGTTCCGTTCGTACTGGAATATTTTGGACATTAGGATCGTTACTAGATATCCGCCCCGTGGCTGTACCGGTTTGTCTATAGGAAGTGTGAACACGACCCGTCGATTTGTTGACCATACTAGGAAGGGCATCGATGTAAGTTGACTTAATTTTGGCTAATTCACGATGTTCCAGAATTCGGTTTAATACCTCATATGATCTTGGGTCAGCATTTTCAGAATCGCCTTTATCTAATATGGTTTTAAGATCTTCCAATGCTTGAGCATCAGTTGAGTGTCCACTTTTTGTTTTTCTTGTTGGTGGCAGATTAAGCTCGGTAAAAAGTAATTCACTTAGTTGTTTTGGAGAGTTTAAATTAAATTCGTGACCAATTAATTCGAACATTTCAGACCTAATTTGGTCCAATTGTTCACCGATAGAGATTGACATACTTTCTAAAATATTTTCGTTTAACTTAACTCCATTCCTCTGCATGGTGACCAGAATAGGTATTAATGGAACTTCAACTTCATAAAATAGCTTAGAAATATTTTTTTGTTCCAATTCGGATTTCATTACGTCATGGAGACGCTCCGTAAAATCCGCGTCTGCCGTTGCGTATTCTGCCGCTTCCTCGACCGATACTTCAGCCATTGTTATTTGGGATTTCCCAGTTCCTATCAGGTTTTTTATAGGGGTCATTTCTTCTCCAAAACATTCTAAGGCCAACTCCTTTAATCCCCAGTTCCTTCTGCCGGATAAATGGGCCGCAACCATAGTGTCAAAGGATAGCCCTTCTACTCTAACGTCATCGTTCATTAGGACCATAATGTCAAAATTGGCGTTGTGGGCCCGTTTGGGTACCGCAGGGTTTTCAAAAATAGGTTTCAAAGTGGATAAAACTTCACCTTTCGGTAGCTGGGTCCCATTGTCATGCCCAATTGGAATATACCAACCTCTGTTGGGCTCAATTGAGATGGATATACCCACTAATTTGCAATTCATTGCGTCTATGGAAGTAGTTTCTGTATCGAAGGAAAATCCTGAATCAGTATCTATTTTTGTAGCCAATTCCTTTAAAGACTTTTCATTGTCAACGAGAAGATATTCTGTTTCGGGTTTTTCGTTCAGGAACGACAGTTGAGTTTCAGAATTGTGGCCAAAATCGGTTATATTGTCTGGGATTTTGGGTATTATCGAGTGAAATTCTAGCTCTCTAAAAAGATCTACAACCTTAGTTCTATCAAATGTTCCGAATTCAGCTGCTGGTAAGTCCAGGTTTATTGGCGCATCTCTAACAATTTTGGTTAAAATTTGGCTTTTGTCGGCTATTTCTTTGTTTTCTGCTAAGTTTTTCTTCGCTCTTGGAGGGGTCACTTCGTCCAAGTGGTCGTATATACCTTGGATAGATCCAAAATCTGACAGCAGTTTTATAGCAGTCTTTATTCCAATCCCAGGTATTCCAGGGATATTGTCTGAAGAGTCTCCCTGCAATGCTTTTATCTCGGAAACAAATTCTGGGCCGAGCCCTCCATATCTTTCCTTAACGGCGTTTATGTCATAGATAGACGACTTCTGGAAGCTTGAATTCATGAAAACTCTAGTGGTGTTAGATACTAATTGCAGAGTATCAGAATCTCCCGTTAGAATAACTGTGTTGAGATTTGTTTCCTCTGCCTGATGAGACAATGTTCCTAGAAGGTCATCGGCTTCAAACCCCTCCAATTCGTAGATAGGCACTTCAAAGGCAGACATAACCTGCCTGACCCTGTCGAACTGGCTGCGTAGTTCCGGAGGCGTGGGAGGGCGATGGGCTTTATATTCATCAAACATTTTATGTCTGAAGGTAGGAGCTGGCAGGTCAAAAGTTATCGCCACATGAGTAGGTTTCAGTTCTGACAAAGCCCTGATGAAAGCGTTCACGAATCCATATACGCCTCTGATGTCCTCGCCACTGGTACTAACAGTCAAAGGCTGTTGTATTGCATGAAATGCCCGATGAATTAAGGCGTGCCCGTCGATGAGGATTAGAAGAGATTTATTGTCATAGGTACTCATTGGATTTGAGTTCATGTTAGATGAACGATTCCCTTTTAATTCAAATTTTGAACACTTATATCAATTCCAATTCTTGCAATTCCAACCTTCGTGTGGTTTCGGAAAACCATTCAATAACTTCCTTGTGAAGGGGTATTCCACTCACCCTTCTTTTTGCCATTTCTTCACTTTCAGGAAGCCCTGGATATAGAACCCTGTCATGGCCGGGCGCAGGAGGAGTTGATTTAAGAGTTGCAAGCATGTCATCCATATTCTTTTTGTAATCATCAATATCGGTAAATGCGTCGACGTTATATGCAGCGAAATAGCTTCTGGAAGGTGTCCAAGAAGGTGTATCTCTCAACATACCAGGATCGTCTCCAGATAGCAGGGAACCGAGTATTTCCACCATTAATCCAAATCCGTACCCTTTATGCGACCCCTGTTCTCTTGATCCTCCCAAGGGGAGTTGATAATAATCGTCTCTATTCACTATTTTAGTTTCTTCCATTATTGGGGAACCATCGCTACTCGCAACCCATCCTGGCAAAAGTGTGGCATCTACTCTTGCAGCCAGTCTTAATTTATTCCCTGCAACCGCCGAAGTGGCGGCATCAAACAATATCGGGGCCTCTAGGTTAGAAGGAGATGCTATAGAAATAGGATTGGTTCCTAATCTTGGCTCTGCGCCGAATGTTGGGAGAATTCCCGTCCCGGCTGCTACCGAACACATTCCTACCATATCTTTCTGGGCTGCCATCATTGAAAAATGTCCGACCGCGCCCATGTGACCACTATTAAACATAGTGACCACCCCGACACCCACGTTCCGTGCTTTTAAAATAGCCATTTCCATGGCTTGGACCCCAGCCATGATCCCAAGCGCCCTATCAGCGTCTATTGTGGCAGTACCCGGACTTTCTTTAACTACCTGTATATTCGGAGTTTTATTGAGTTCTCCATCCTCGAAAAGTTGTACATAAATTCTTAGCATGTTTGAGACACCGTGAGTCTCAACTCCTCTTAGATCGGCAGTGACCAACACGTCAGTTCCATTTTTTGCATCTTCCTTGCTTAGTCCCGTTTTTTCAAATATATTTTGAACAGTTTTTCTCAAAGCAGACTCGGATACTTTTACTTGATCTTCCTTGGGTACTTTAAATCTATCTAACACTTCAACCTCCGAAGTCTCTTCAGAATTACTGATATAAGGCCCAAATTAAATACTGCCATCGTGGCTAGCTTTCACCCGTCGACTATCATACGGCAATTTTCGATGATCTTTTTTACTTGGTCCGGGCTAGTTCCCTCAGCATAGAGTCTGATTAATGGCTCTGTTCCTGAGAACCTAATAAGGGCCCATGAATTTTCTTCAAGGTGTAGTTTGAGTCCATCTCTGGTGTCGGTGTTTAGGACTTTCAATTCCCCTAAATGTTCAAATGTTGGCTTGGTTATTCTAATTAATTTCTTTTCACGATCTTGCTCATTAAATGCTATATCTTTCCTATCAAAATGATACGGACCTGTTATTTCTTCCAGCTCCTCCAGCAGATTTGAAGGATTTAAGCCGGTAACAGACATCATGTCCAATATCATCAGGCCAGAAAGTAAACCGTCTCTTTCTGGAATGTGACCTGTAAATCCATATCCTCCGCTTTCCTCTCCTGCGGCTATTGCATTTTCCTCCATCATCACTGGGCCCAAATATTTAAATCCCACAGGAGTGTCTATCACATCTACATCATGTAATTGGCCTAACTTATTTATCATGTTAGTCATGGTTATGGATTTGATTATTGGACCCTTCAATCCCAGATTTTCAAGGAGATGCTTGCAAATTAGGGCAAAAGTGTGAAGTGCCGAAATGTAATTACCTTCTTCGTCTGTAAGTCCCAAACGATCAGCATCCCCGTCAGTGGCTAAACCCACATCAAAATTCGAGTTAGAAAGGAGTTTTCTTAAGGGTTCAAGATTTTTCTCTATTGGTTCTGGTTGAATCATGCCTGGGAAGGTAGGGTCTGGATTTTCCCTAATCTCTTCTACCCGACTTGATCCACCTTCTAGGAGTTTGGCTAAATACTTTGATCCTGCGCCATGCATGGAATCTATTGCTATATTTAGACCAGCATTTCTAATTCTGTTTAGGTCGACTAGTTCCGCTATGTGGTTTAAATAGGCCGGTTCGGGGTCTAATTTCTCTAGCATCCCTATTTTTTCTGCGGTTTCTATAGGCATTGTTGAAATGTTTTGAGATTTTTCTACTTCAAATATATATTTCTCAATCTCCGAGATTATTGCCTCAGAAGCACTTCCACCGTATGACAGTTTGAATTTGAAACCATTCCACTCCCGTGAGTTATGACTCGCTGTTATTACCACTCCAGCCCCACATTCTCGTGACACCAGGTTATAACTTAGTACAGGGGTTGGGCAGGGTCGATCGCACAGAATTACAGGGATCTGGTTACCTGCTGCAACTTCTGCCACGGATTCAGCGAAAATATTGGAATTCAGCCTTGTGTCATATCCAATGATTAGACCGTTACCCCATATATCGCGGTCTTTCATGAAATTACAAACTGCCTGCGCGCATAGCTTCACATTTTCTATAGTGAAATCTTCTGGCATCAGGGCCCGCCACCCATCTGTGCCAAATTTTATAGTCAAGACACGCCCCCCAAAAATTATTAAAGGTTTATGGCTTTTTTAATAGCTTCAACTTTATTGGTTTTCTCCCAGGGTAGGTCAATATCAGTTCTCCCGAAGTGTCCATATGATGCTGTTTGTGCATATATTGGCTGCCTGAGATCTAGATCCCTTATTATTGCTCCTGGTCTCAGATCAAAATGTGTTTCTACTATCTGATCGATTTCGTGGTTTGAAATTTTGTTTGTTCCAAAAGTTTCAACTGAGACCGATATAGGAGCTGAGATCCCGATTGCATAGGATACTTGGACTTCAGCTCTACTTGCGACGCCTGCGGCTACTAAATTCTTAGCTACCCATCTTGCTGCGTAGGCAGCAGATCTATCGACCTTGGTTGGGTCCTTTCCTGAAAATGCACCGCCACCATGTCTTGCCATTCCACCGTAAGTGTCAACCAATATTTTTCTACCGGTCAAGCCAGTATCCCCGACAGGTCCACCGATAACAAACCTTCCAGACGGATTTACAATGAATCGGGTGTCAATAAGTAAATCTTTAGGGATTACATCCTTGGCCACCTTTTCAATGAGGTCTTTTTCAATGATTTCGTTCTCTACATCAGGATCATGCTGAGAGCTAAGAAGAACAGTATGAACACGTTTGGGTTTGCCTTTGGAATACTCCACTGTGACTTGGGATTTACCATCTGGCCGAAGGTATTTTAATTCGCCACTTTTCCTTACTTCTGCCAGCTTTTTTGTTAATTGGTGAGAAAGCGCCATTGGTAATGGCATCAATTCTGGAGTCTCGTCACAGGCAAACCCCACCATCATTCCTTGGTCTCCTGCTCCCAATGATTCAACTTCATCATCTGACATGTCTTTTGACCTGGTTTCCAAAGCATTGCTAACGCCTTCAGATATATCAGATGATTGCTCATCAATCGCAACCATCACTCCGCAGGTTTGATAGTCGAAACCGTAGGCCGGATCGGTATATCCAATGTTCTTAATTGTTTCTCTGACCAACCCAGGAATATCCACATAGCCTTCACATATAGTTATTTCCCCCATAACTACCACCAACCCCGTGGTACAAGAGACTTCACATGCTACTCTGGCTCTAGGGTCTAATTTAAGCATAGCGTCTAGAACACCGTCAGAAATCTGGTCACATATCTTATCAGGATGTCCTTCAGTTACTGATTCTGAAGTGAATAAGTACGATTCAGATTCCATAAAATTTAAAGTCATTATTCAATCTCCAAATAATAAACCGGCAATTTGATTTTAATTAGGTACCAACGTTCCAGCTGGTTAGGTATTTTTCTTGTTCTGCTGTGAGCTCATCAATCGCTATACCCATTGACAGTAATTTTAATCTTCCTACTTCATTGTCAATTTCTCTTGGTACCGCATAAACTTGGTTTTCCAGATTCTTAAATTCTTTGGCAACGAACTCTGCCGATAACGACTGATCTGCGAAACTCATATCCATAACGGCAGACGGGTGACCTTCTGCTGCAGCCAAGTTGATTAGGCGTCCTTCACCTAGCAAATTTATCCGTTTGCCATTGGTTAAGATGTACTGTTCTACAAATGGTTTAACTTCACTTTTACTATCTGAAATCTCATCTATTCCTTCAATGTCGATTTCAACATTGAAGTGCCCACTATTGGCCAGCAATACTCCATCTTTCATGTTCGCAACATGTTCTCCAGCGATGGCCTTCATACCACCAGTTACTGTAATGAAAATGTCACCTATTTTGGATGCCTCTTCCATCTTCATGACCTGATGACCATCCATTGCAGCTTCGAGAGCTTTTATGGAATCGACTTCACAAACCACGGTATTACCACCCATCCCCCTAGCCCTCATAGCTACTCCCCGGCCACACCATCCATATCCTACAACTACAACGGTTTTCCCTGCCCAAAGGACATTTGTTGCCCTCGTTATGCCGTCTAAAGTACTTTGGCCAGTGCCATAACGATTGTCAAAAAAATGCTTAGTATCAGCATCGTTAACAGCGACCACTGGGTATTTAAGATTACCTTCGTCGGCTAGACTTTTTAACCTAATTACTCCTGTTGTAGTCTCCTCCGTGCCACCTATAATGTTTTCCATTAGGTCAGTACGATCACCGTGCAAAGTGGCTACCAAATCAGCTCCGTCATCCATCGTTATATGTGGTTTGGTATTTAGGACCGAGATAATATGCTGATAATAGGTG
This sequence comes from Dehalococcoidia bacterium UBA6495, assembly GCA_002435305.1. Lineage (GTDB taxonomy): Bacteria > Chloroflexota > Dehalococcoidia > Lucifugimonadales > UBA826 > UBA11996. The sequence continues at coordinate 31,037 of DJMH01000033.1, read as the reverse complement.
TCAGTGTCCTCCCCTTTTATTGCATAGGTAGGAATCCCATATTCTGACACTAAAGCTGCCGCCACGTCATCTTGAGTACTCAAAGGGTTACTTGCGCACAAAAATACGTCAGCACCACCATCTCGCAAGGTTATTGCCAAATTTGCAGTTTCGCTAGTAACGTGCAAACATCCCGCGATTCTAAGTCCTTCAAGGGGCTTTTCTTTAGTGAATCGTTCTTTAATTTGTCGTAACACGGGCATTTCCCGTTCAGCCCAGTTGATCCGTCGGACCCCCTCAGATGCCAAAGAAATATCTTTGACGTCTCCTGGCAAGTTTGTCGTTCCCAATCTATTTCTCCTGTTTTTGCTCTTAATTTGTTTTACTAAATAGCTCTTCTTGGTTTTCTAGGGGTTTAAAATAGGTCATACCTGCAATACCACGGAATCTATCTTCAATTTCCAGACGGGTGAGTTTACCGACTCGATCTGTGCTAAACCCTTCTACTGTGAATGATCCCATTACAGATGCGATCACAGCAGCTCTTCTGAGAGTCTCCGGTGAAAAATCGTTCATATTGGATAAATATCCCATGAACCCACCAGCAAAGGAGTCGCCTGCCCCAGTGGGGTCTATGACGTCTTCTACAGGGAAGGCGGGTACTGAGAATACGTCTCCTTCATTAAACATTACGGCCCCGTATTCACCTCTTTTCACAAGAACTAAACGTGGTCCCATATCTCGAACGGCTTGGGCCGCAGAAAATATGTTGGGTTTGGAAGTGAAAGATTTAATCTCTGTTTCATCCATAAAGAGTACATCGACGTTTTCAATTGTCTTGCTCAAATTATCTTTATGGTCATTGATCCAATAATCCATAGTGTCGAGTGCCACAATCCTCGGTTTAGGATTCATCTGTGTTAGCACCTCGTGTTGTAATACAGGATCGATATTTGCTAGGAATAAGCAGGGGTGCGAGATGTTATTTTTTGCTAATGAGGGAGAGAAATTTGCAAATACATTTAATTGGGTTTCTATCGTCTCACGGGAGTTTAGGTTTTTTGTGTTATAAATTCCTTCCCATCGGAAAGTTTCGCCTTTTGCTGTTTCAAGACCGCTTATGTCGACTTCTCTAGTGCTCAATGTTTTTCTATCTGCTTCTGAAAAATCTTCTCCTACAACAGCTACCAAACTGACATTTGTAAAATAACTTGCCGAAGCACTGAAGTACAATGCAGAACCACCCAGAGAGTCTGTTCGCGACCCTGCCGCAGTTGTTACTGAATCATAAGCTACGGACCCGACAACTAATAAAGACATGAGCTATAAGTCAGTACCTTGGCTAGTTGGGTAACCACGTTCGATCCATGTTGGTGTACCTTCTTCAATGTTGTATAGCTTCGATGAGTCATATCCCATTGCTGCAGCCATTTCACAAGCAAGGCCACTTCTGACACCAGCGGCGCATATGAACAAGAGATCTTTGTCTCTAGGAAGTTCATCTATGCGTCCGAGAACATCATCTACCGTTATAAACAAGGCTCCCTCCACATGACCTTCAATGTATTCATCGGTTCTTCGTACGTCCACAAAAACCACGTCTTCATTGCCGTGTAGATCGGCGGCCTCATCCACCGAGATTCTAACGTAAGGTTCCCCTTCGATTTGTTTAGGCATTACACACTCCTCTAATTTCAGACTGGGATATATTTTTGCAGCAACACTCCTAGTTTCTTTGCGCTTTTTTGGTTGTCCAGGATCCTTTGATTCACCAGCGCATTTTGCAAAGATGTATTGCATACGCACTCGTCACCCAATAAATAAATATTTTCCGCTATTTTACTAATAAGTTTTTTTGAAGTCTCCACATTTTGTTTGAGATTACTAATTACCATGCTAGCGGTTACATCTTCTTGATCTTCCTTCCAACAGTCATAATCGGTGACAAGAGCTACTGTGGCATAACACATCTCCGCTTCCCGAGCTAATTTAGCCTCCGGGATAGCAGTCATCCCAATGATGTCGCAGCCCCATTTTCTGTACAAATTGGACTCAGCTTTGGTGGAAAATTGAGGGCCTTCGATGGCTACGTAAGTACCGGACAAATGTCGATTTATCGCTAGATTTTCACAAAAAGAATCAATCATTTTTGAAAGATTTTTGCAAAATGGATTTGCAAAGCTAATGTGAGCTACGAGACCATCCCCAAAGAAGGTATCTTCTCTAGATTTGGTTCGGTCTATTAATTGGTCTGGAATTACCACATCTAATGGTTTAATTGCTTCATTTAAACTTCCCACTGCGGATACCGATACCACTTTTTTGACGCCCAAAGTTTTTAAAGCATAAATGTTAGCTTTGTAGGGAACTTCTGATGGGGATAGAGAATGATCAGCTCCATGCCTTGGTATGAATGCTGCTCTTTTCTTTCCAATTGACCCTAATGTGACTGCCGAACTTGTATTACCAAAAGGGGTAGTGATTTCAATGGTCTCGATGTCTTTGAGGTCTTCCAATTCATAGACTCCGGACCCCCCGATGAAAGCAGTTTCTATCGTATTGTTAATTTGAGTTCTGATAATTTTTCACCAAAAAAAAACTTCCCAAAGAGAGAAGTTACTGAAAGTAATTATTGCATGTTCTCTCATCTTCCGGGCACTATATTATCCCGCTGGAATTGGCACCGTATTTTAAAAAAGAGCTTATATCAATCTTTATCAAAGTCGGTTGCCGGGCGTCTAAGGGCCAGTCCCTCAGCCACTCTAGATAAGTTCGCTATATTTATGTTGTGGAAAAATCGTACCTTAGTGCAATAGTTCAGTCAATTTCAAAGTAGGTTAAAGATGGGTTCAGTATCGTGTATTGGATTTCCTAATAAAGGCCTGAGGTAGGACTTAAATAAATCGCTTGTATAACCTTGTTCATTGGGTCTGTATTTTTCAGGAAGATATTTTATTTTCCCCGCTACATCTTTTAAGTTAACCGAGCCTATAGAGTAATCGTATTCGGGATTATTAGAACGGATTATTGTAGGGATCACCTCATTCATTTCAGATCGAGCCATTTCAATTGCCTTTTGGCCTATTTCATATGCCTCTTCACGGTCAGTTGTAGACACTGCGTCAATTAAGGATCTCTGGATAGTTCCCGGTTTTTCCCACCTACATCTGACTCCTAATTTTTTTTCAACAAGATCTGACAAGTATTGACCGGGGCTTTTAAAATAATGGTGGCCGAAATTGTCAGTGAAGATCGGCGGGTTTTCCCTGCCTAAACTACCTTTCTTGGACCTTATTTTCTCTGAAACAACTGCTACTGCGTATCCGTAACTTCTGTATGCGGTTTCAATGGAAATCATGAAGGTTTCCTCAGAAAATATAACTTCTGGTATTCCTATGAAATGTGGGGCGTCATGGTCGGTTTTTTTATAGAAGGAGCTAGCCGCTGCCAACCATCCAGAATCCCTACCCATAACTTCAAGAATACAAATAGGTGAGTTTATTCCCATAGCTTCTGCGTCTCTACCAACACCGAAAGTGGCTTGGCTTATGAATCGTGCGGCGCTTCCATAGCCGGGAGAGTGATCGGAAAGAACTATGTCGTTGTCTATCGTCTTTGGTAGGTTAATGACTTGTAATTCATATTTATCCGCTCTGGCTGCCCCTGAAACGCTTAATCCCGTGGCGGCTGAATCATTTCCACCGATTATGTGGAGAATTCTTATGTTGTGAGTCCTTAATGTTTTTAATAAGGGCTCAATATTATTAGGGAGTAACTTATGCCTGCTACTTCCCAAAGCTGCACCGGGCATTTTTGCCAGAGATTTTAACTGTGAGTTAGACAATTCGGTAATATCCAGGATTTTGCCGTCTATAACTCCCTCTATTCCATGAATTCCACCGTAAATTCGGCTCTGTGGAAAAAGGGTTTGCCCATTTTCAATGAGTCCTGCCAGAGTACTGTTTATTACTGGGGTGCACCCTCCGGATTGGATAAGCAGGATATTTCCGGATGACGTGGCCATGTGGTTCTGATGACTATGAGTTAGATGAGTTGGATTTTTTTATAGCGGACATCTTTTTGGACAAATCTATAAAATCGTCGGCCATTATGTCTATATAGGCCTCTTCAGCGTAATCGACAACCGTATTTTCTCCGTGTTCTTTGGGTCTCGGGACATAGCCGGTCATCATTCCGTTACTTTTGGCTGACTTCAAATCGTTTTTGTGGGCCGCAACCATCATTACTTGATTTATCGGAAGCCCAAGATATTCACTTGTACTCAAATAAGACTCCGGATCTGGTTTATAGTGTTTCGCAATTTCAGCGGAGAGAACCATATCCCACGGCAACCCCCCATATTTCGCCATGTTAACTAATAAAGCAACATTACCATTTGAAAGTGAGCTGATAATGTAATCTTTTTTCAGGAGTGTGAGGCCCTCAACCGAGTCAGGCCATGGGTCCAATCGATGCCAAGCTCTATTCAGGCCATCTGTTTCCTGTTCGGATAGATTGGAGATTTTATGTTTTGACAATAATTCATCCAATATCAGTCGGTGGAGGGTGTCTATTTTAGTCCAAGGCATCTCTCCGTTTCTAACCTTGTGCATTGAGGGAGCGTATCCTGATCTCCATTCATCAGCGAATGAATTCCAGTCCAAATGGAATCCCCTTTTTTGACCTATGTCTTGTATTTCTCTAGCTATACTGGTTCGCCAATCAACAACAGTACCGAAAACGTCGAAAGTCATAGCTTTTACTTGAGATAGGTTTTTTTCACTCATTCAATTCACCTTGTCTAGTTTCTATTCTGCAAACTTGGCTGCTACATGCCTCCGCTGAATTTTCCCTGTAGCTGTTCTGGGTAATTCGTCAACTATATAAACACGGTCTGGGATTTTGAAATCTGCCAAATGTTGGCCGCAGAAAGACTGGATCTCACTTTCACTTGTTCCCGAGGATATCACCACTGCTGCTTGTACTGCTTCCCCATATTTTTCATCAGGGACCCCGAAACAAACCGCCTCTGAGACATTTGGGTGCTGCAGTATCGCGGCATCAACTTCTAGGGGGGAAATTTTTTCGCCCCCACGGTTAATGAGTTCCTTGAGTCTTCCAGTTAGGGTGAGTATCGATTTCCCAGACAGAACTCCCTGGTCACCGGTTCTAAACCAACCATTAGTGAATGCCTCTTCATTGGCCGAACGGTTATTGTGATATCCATGGGTGACATTCGGACCTTTTATAACAACCTCCCCAGTTTGGTTTGTTGCCAGAAGAGTGCCATTTTCATCCATAATACCGATTTCGACACCAGTCCCTTTTCCTACGGTACCTGGATTTCTTGGCCCAGGAGGTAAGAGATTTGACGACATTTGGTGAGATGCCTCAGTCATACCGTAGGCCTCTAATACAGGGGCCCCAAACCTATTTTCGAGGTCATTAAAAACTGAAGGTGCCAGTGCGGCAGAGCAGGATCGTATGAAACGAAATGATTGGCTAGGTGCCTTGTCTTCATCTGCTCTCATCAGCAGTATTTGGTGAATAGTGGGCACCGCTGAATACCAAGTGGCATTTGTGGTTGCTTGTATTTCCCAAAAATTGCTGGCACTAAATCTCGGTGGGATCACCATACTGCCACCACTTTTCATAGTGGATAGTGAAACTCCTATAAGTCCATGGACATGGAACAACGGCATAACAACCATTGCCAAATCATCTTCGGTGAGGTTGTAGGTATTCACTATATTTTGTAAAGATGCCATCAAGTTACCGTGGGTTAGGGGAACTCCCTTTGGCCTGCTGGTGGTGCCTGATGTATGAAGAAAAAGAGCTATGTCATCTTCTGAAGGAGCTGATGCGGATGATCTCGCCGTTAACAAAGATCCTGATTTGGATATCGACAGTTGGCCTTGATTATCTAAATTGACTTCAGCAACTGGGATATTCAATTCATCAGCTGCTTGTTTCGCAACATCTGCACCTGGAGCAATAATAACCAACTGAGATTCAGTATCCTCCATATAAAATTTGAATTCTTCGTTTGTATAGGCTGAGTTTAAGGGAGCTGCGATCGCGCCGGACCTCGTTATCGCGAAAAAGGTAATCATAAAGTCTAGACCATTTCCGAGTACGATTGAAACGGTACGACCTTTTTCTACCCCAGCAGCAGAAAGTATTTCTGCTGTTTTTTCGATCTGGTCCGCAAATTCACCATAAGTTATTGTTGGCCCGCCGGGTATTAGAATTGCATTTTTATTCGATGGGTGATTTGTTATTAGGTCTGCTAAAGTAGACAACTTAATCCCTCCTTGGGAGCTAGGTAACAGAATTGTACTGAATGAAATGAATACCGCAACTTTGTCTAATCGGTCATTTTTCTGTGCCATTTGATTGCGTCGGCTATCCCTTGCTCGACAGACATCCGTGGCTGCCAATTCATTAGTCTCTCGGCCTTGCGTATATTGGCGAACGCACCTGCAGTATCCCCATCACGAGGAGGCGCTTCGACGGTTGCTATTTCGCATCCATATACTTGCTCAAAAGTCTCAATAAATTCTTTTACGGTGGTCGGACTACCGCCTCCGATATTAATTTTTTCGAATTTGGATTTTGAGGCTAATATTGAATGGAAGGATTCCAGTGCCGCAACGTGGGCCTCAGCAAGATCCCAAACATGAATATAATCCCGTACCCCCGTACCGTCTTTGGTTGGCCAGTTAGAACCGGTGATTTTAATGTTAGCTGTGTAGCCCTCTGCCGCTCTTACTAGATTGCCCAATAAGTGGGAGGTGTTGTCTAAACTGGGGCCGCACCTCATTTTTGGATCAGCTCCAATAGGGTTAAAATATCTGAGCACAATCCCTCCTATTTCAAAGGCATTACAAAAATCTTCCAAAATCAATTCGGTCATGAATTTGGTTTTAGCGTAAGGGCTCAATGGGCTCAAAATGGAATCCTCATCCACACTTTCCCCATTTTTGGCCTCATATATGGAGGCACTAGAACTAAAAAGTATTTTTTTGATGCCGATAGTTCTCAGAGTTGTAAATAACTGGAGAGATTTGCTTACGTTTTCATAATAATATTGATCTGGATTCAAAGCCGATTCGGCGACTAAAATTTTCCCTGCACAGTGCACCACGCTCTCAATCTCAGGATGTTCTTTGATTATGTTTTTTATTAGATCATCATCGGCGATATCACCAGTGAATGTAGGGAATTGATCCACCTGCTGACGGGATCCTGTAATCATAGAATCAATTATTATTGGTTCATGCCCATGGTCCGCCAGAGAATGACAAACCATGCTTCCAATGTATCCAGCTCCACCCGTTATCAGTATTTTCAACTTAAATCCTTACCTGTATTTTCTTAAGATATGTAAATTTATTTGTCATGAGCAAGACTCTCAAAGGTACTTTAAATATTTTATTTCATTCTATTATGTTAGGCTTGTGTTTCGAGTTCATGTTGAGTTGTTTTAGGTAGGAGTATTAGTATGATATATGAGTTTCGGACCTACGATATCAAACCTAGGACTGTGGATCAGTTTGGTGAAAACACAAAGGCCAAATTGGATAAAAGACTGGAATACTCTTCGTTAGGGGGGTTTTGGTATACAGAAATGGGACCCCTCAATCAGGTCGTCCACATTTGGCCATATGAAGATTTAAATCACAGATCCGAGATTAGGTCCAAAGCGGTATCAGATGGTGATTGGCCGCCGGATAACAATGACATTATCTTAAATATGGAAAGTGAAATTATGCTTCCAGCCCCTTTCATGAGGCCCTTAGAACCTAAGAATATCGGTCCCATTTATGAGATGAGAATTTATACATATAAACCTGGAGATATTCCTAAAGTGTTAGATGCCTGGGGGGCGGCTATTGCAAAAAGGGAAGAATATTCTCCTCTGGTTGGGTGCTGGTATTCTGATATTGGGGGGCTGAATAAATTCATACACATGTGGTCATATGATTCTTTTGAGGAACGTGCGAGCGTTAGGGCAGAAACGAGAGCGCAGGGTGTGTGGCCGCCTAAAGGTGGAGTTGCCCCTGTAAAACAAGAAAATAAAATATTGTTACCTTTTGATTTTTCCCCGCTCCAATAAACACCTAAAGGGAAGCAAATCTGGCTGGACTGAAAGAGGTTATTTCCACTTCAGGTTGTTGGTCTGATATCAGTTGCGAAATAATCTTGCCCATCGCTGGACCGAGCAGAATTCCTTTTCTACCGGTTCCAGTAGCCAAAAAGATGTTCTGATCGTTTGGAACTGACCCTATAATGATTTTCCCATCTACAGGAAGTGGCCGTAGGCAGGCGGTGTGTTGTACTAAGGTTGCGTCATCTAGATTAGGTATCATTTTGTTCAGTGCCTCAAGTATTTGATCTCTGCCATTTATAGTTGGTATGTCATTGAAACCTACGTTCTCTTCGGTGGTTCCGGCCCACAGGAGTCCATCCGGTTTTGTGCATGCGTAATTTCCCTGCCATCCAACTGAACAGTTCACCGTAACGTTTGGTGCATTCAGCCTTACTATTTGGCCTTTTAAAGGAGTTATGGGCACTTCAATACCGAGCCATTCTGCCGTTTTACCCATCCAAGGTCCCATCGCCAGAACTAGATTGTCACAGGTTCTGAGTCCACTTTGGGTAGTTATTGTAATAGTGGTACCTTTCCGGATGACACCACTCACGTCTCCGTGGACAATATCGACTCCAAGTAATTCACATGCTTGTGTTAACGCCAACAATAATTTGTAAGGTTCTACGTCGGCTACCCCCTCCGTATAGACAGCCCCCAGGATTTCTTTTGAAATATGAGGATTTACCTGTAGCGCTTCCTCACTGCTGAGCCATTCGACACGGTAGCCTTTTTCGTCGGTTCTCCATTCAACTTGCTTTTTTGCTTTAGTAGCTTCAGACGCTGTGAAAGTTAAGTCGAGGGCTGGGCGAAACCTATGGTCGGTCTTTATTCCGGTACTTTCAAATAACTCTCTTGAAAATTGGGTATGTATATCCATTCCCATTCGGGCTATTTCGAGCTCAGGCAAAATATCCTCGGCCTGGCCAGCCTCACCCAAGGGACTTAGACTTCCATAGGCAAATCCCGAAGCGTGACTGCCAATTGAGTCCCTTTCTATCACCGTGACTGAATGCCCTGTTTTGGCAAGGAAATAGGCAGAGGATAGTCCTACTATACCTCCTCCTACGACACAAACGTTCGATTGCATATTTGAGATCTAAAAGGTGGTTTCTATGTCCGTCAGAGCCGAGTCAAGCTGCCCCACAAAATGATCGATTTCATTTTTTGTTATGCAAAGAGGAGGTGCGATTGGGATAGAATCCCCCGCTCGGCCGAGTATCATATGTTTTTGCAATGCTGCGGTGACTTTGTCCGCAAATTTTAATTCAACTGGAAATTTTTCTTTTGTATCCCTGTCTTTTACAAGTTCAACAGCACTCAATAGTCCTTTTCCGCCGCGAACATCCCCAACTAGTTTATGATCATATAGTGATTGCAGTCGCTCATACATGTAGTCTCCCATGACAGCTGCATTTTCCACAATATTTTCATTTTCCATAATGTTGAGATTCGCAATGGCTGCTGCGCATGATGCAGGATTTCCACCAAATGTTATGAGATGCCTGAATGTGTCGTCATCCCCTCCCTCGAAAGCTGAAGCAATCTTTTTGCTGGCAATAGCTGCGCCAATCGGTAGGTACCCGCTGGTTAGTGCTTTGGCGACAGTAGTAATATCAGGTTTAATACCCCAATGCTCTGTAGCGAACATTTTTCCAGTCCTGCCGAACGCATTTATCACTTCATCACATATCATCACGACGCCGTATTTATCGCATATTTCTCGGATTGTAGGCCAGTACTCTGGGTGAGGAATGTGGATACCTGATGCCGCCGAAATTGGTTCACCTATGAAGGCAGCTACAGTGGATTGTCCCTCGTGAAGTATGGCTCGTTCCAAGTCCTTTGCACATTCGAGTGTGCATCCTCCATCAGCGCTGCAGCATCTTCCCCGATATGCGTCGGGTTGTTCAATATGAATGTTTCCGGGCATTAGAGGACCATAATTAGTAGGAGCCGCTACACCTCCGCCACCTAGACTCATGCAGGCATGAGTTGCCCCGTGGTATGAGCCTTTTCTGCTTATAACCTTGTACCTAGTACCTTCCCCTATATTCTTCTGGTAATTTTTTGCCATTTTAAGTGCAGTTTCAACTGCCTCTGATCCACCGCTGACAAAGTACACTCTTGCCTGTTTGTCGGGTGCTAGGGCGGCAACTCTACCTGCAAGTTCTGCGGTTACCGGGGTTAAAGTGCCACCGGGGGAGTAAGAAATCCCTTGCATTTGTTCGTAAACAGCGTCGGCAATTTCTTTTCTGCCATGGCCAATATTTACCAGCCACATGCCAGATAGGGTGTCAAACCATTCGTTCCCTTCAACGTCGTAAACCCATACCCCTTTCGAATCGCTTACAAGCTTGAGCCCATTATCCCCAAACATGTCGTTGGTTTGGCGGGCATGAGGCCAAAAATGCTCAGCGGCCTGCTGTTTCAGTTCTTCGATCATCTCACCAGACAGTGTGGTTGTAGTTGCCATCATTTCACCTCATTTCTCAAACTATCACTAACTAGCTTTTCCAATTCTAAATACTTTTGAACCACAAGCCCCACATTTTCCCTGAGTGGCTGCCCTACCGTTTTTAAGTGTGATCTCGGAGGGTTCTTTGATTTCATGCGGTCCTTTGCATTTAAGACAATAAGCTTCCAAAACGTTGCACCTCGTAAGTTTAGGTAATTTTCTGTTCTTTTAGCTGACTTTTTCCTTAAATAGGGATTCTAAAATTCAGAAAGTTTCGGAATTATATCCATCATTAAGTTATCCGCAAACCCCCCAATCACAACATTGGAGGTTTGGAGCAATCGAAATGAGGGGTCGCCAGCTATTGTAGCAATCAAATTTTCCTGATAAAAAGCTAGTAGATTTTCTTGTCTCATTCTATTTTGAGGTAGCCCCCATTCTTTGAGAGTATGCAATATGGATAAAAAAAAGATTTTAATTACTGGAGTATCAGGGTTGGTAGGAACTGTGCTTGCAGAATCCCTAAAGCAACAATACGAGATCACGGGATTGGACTTGGAAGAATCTAGCCAAGTCCCGACCGTGAAGGCAAACTGTTCTATTCTTCAAGATATTTTGCCAGCTTTTTACGGCGTTGATACTGTCATTGATCTTGCAAGTAATCCCAGTCAATATAGTGCTTGGGATGTTATCCATGATGTCAATTTAAAATGCACTTCTAATGCTTTGGAGGCTTCTAAAGTTGCGGGAGTAAAAAGGGTTATCTTTGCCAGCTCAAATCATGCCACTGGTATGTACGAATTGGATAGCCCATATAGCGCAATCGTAAAAGGTGATTATAGTGGCCTCGAAGCTGATTCAATCCCATTGATAACCACAGATATGCCGGTTAGGCCTGACGGGCCATATGGGATTGCTAAAGCCTTTGGAGAAGCCGCGGGTAGATTCTATTCGGACCAACATGGAATCAGTTCTCTATCGGTACGAATTGGTACTCTTAATTCTGAAGGTAAACCTATGAACCAGAGGCAATTCGCTACCCTCCTTACCCATACTGATTTGAGCAAATTATTCCAAAGCTGCATAGAGGCTCCTTCAAACTTGAAATATGGAATCTATTATGGCGTATCGAGAAATAAGTGGAGATTTTGGGATATAAGTAATTCAGAGACGGATTTAGGATACTCTCCTTCTGATGATGCTGAGATATGGCGTAAAGGTTGATTGAGTCGACTGATGACGTTGATAGGATAAGTGCAGCTTTTGAGGAAACAGAGCGAACCAGGTGACCTGTAGCCTATTTACTGGTGGCGGAATTTAGCTAATCCAATTTTAGGTAAAGTCGTTTTCCATTTCGATCACTTTAGTTAATCTTCGCGCATGCCTTTCTTCATTTGTATATTCGGCAGAAATAAATGCTGAAACCAGTTCCCGTACCACCTCGGTACCGACGATTCGTGAACCGAGGCAGAGAACGTTCATGTCGTCGTGTTCAACTCCTTGATGGGCCGAATAAATATCGTGGCATACTGCTGCCCTTACTCCTTTGACTTTGTTTGCAGCCACTGAAGCTCCTACCCCACTCCCGCAAACCATTATTCCTCTTTCAGTTTCTCCTGAAGATACACTCTCCGCCAATGGTTTTGCGTAATCCGGATAATCATCCAAAGGGTCCAAATCATGAGGCCCCATATCGATCACATCATGTCCATCTCTTTTGAGAATTTCTGTTATTTCGTTTTTCAATTCATATCCGTTGTGGTCGGCAGCGACTGAAATTCTCATCGGTGTTATCTCCGGTTGCAGTAGTATCTACGATCATTAGATAAAGAGTTTAGGATTTGAGCTGTCCTACAGTCAACGTCCTCTGAGAGAAATTAGAATGCTAGAATGAGGTTTATGTTGTGGGAGGTAAAAAATGCCGGTAAGCCGATTTGAAATAACCAGTAAAGTTTTGTTGGAGAATGGGAAAGAATATGGAGACATAGGGACCTACGACCATTTGCAGGGGACAGCCTATTTCGAAGTAGACCCTTTATCTGAGTCAAACGAAAGAATAGTAGATATCCAATTAGCTCCTCGTAATGCTGTTGGGAAGGTTGAGTTTTCGGCCGATTTCGTTTTGTTGACTCCTTCTGATCCAGATAAAGGCAATGGCACTATGTTTCTTGATGTCGTAAATAGGGGAAACAAGACCGTACTTTACGGGTTTAATAGTGCAAATAGACCTACAGACCCTACCTCACCGATTGAATCCGGCAATGGATTTTTGATGAGGGAAGGTTATACGGTGATGTTTTGTGGATGGCAAGCAGATGTGCCAGACATACCTGGATTGATCGGGCTTTCCGTACCGGAGGCATCTGTTGATGGAGAACATTTAAGTGGAAGGGTTATGAATCAATATCAGGCAAATGTTGCAACTTCAGTTTTTCCTCTAGCTGACCGATATCACTTGAAAAACCCGGCTGCCGATGAGACTGAGCTTGAGGCAGAGCTGATGGTGCAAGATCAACCAAACGGGATACCCGAACTGATTGAAAGAGACAAATGGGCTCTTGTCCGGGTGGAGGATTCCGAAATCGAACCAGACGTGTCGCACGTACATCTCCAAGGGGGATTCGAATTAGGACGGATATATAAGTTGGTTTATACGGCAAAGGGTAGTCGTATTGTTGGCTTAGGATTTGCCGCGGTTAGGGATATTTGCTCCTTCATGAAATTTGCCTCGGATGAAGAAGGTAATCCACTTAGTGGTTATTTAGATCACGCGATATCTTACGGAGTGTCGCAGACCGGCAGGTTTCTTAGGCAGTATATATACACGGGTATGAATGTTGATGAATCCGCTCGGCAATCCATGGATGGAATAATTGCTCATGTAGGAGGGGGTATGAGAGGAGAGTTCAATCTACGCTTTGGACAACCTTCCAAAGATGTTTGCTACATAATTCCAGAGTTGTTTCCATTTACTGATACTGAACAAAAAGACACGGTAACCGGTAAGGAGGGTGGACTGCTAGACAGGATGACTAGTCAAGGAAAAGTTCCCAAAATAATGTTTACAAACAGTTCCGCCGAATATTGGCGTGGGGATGCTGCCTTAATACATACCAATATAGAAGATAATAGTGATGCCCCAGAACATCCTAATGTCAGGCGCTACCATTTTTCGGGAACGCAACATGGTTCAGGGAAATACCCTTTAGAAACAGTCAGAGAATCAGATTCTGTAAGGGGTAATTTGCCTTTCAATGGTATCAACTACACTCCGATCTTGAGAGGTTGTTTGACCAATATGAATAATTGGATAAAAGGTGAGAATGACCCGCCGGCCAGTAGTCATCCAAGACATGAAGATGGCACCGCGATTGAAACTAAAGACGTAATAGGAAAATTTTCAAAGATTCCCGGCATAAGACTACCTGATAGGGTTTTAAATCCAATGAGATTAGATTATGGCGATGAGCAGCATTTGGGTAGAACAGTCAAGCTGCCGCCCGAACAAGGTGAAACTTATCCTGCCTTTGTATCGGACGTGGATGAAACATTAAATGAGATAGCTGGTATCCGGCTGCCAGATGTAAGTGTTCCTGTGGCTACTAATACCGGGTGGAATACGAGACATTCCTTGATTGGAAACGAAGGGCTTCTTATCGGAATTACAGGGGGATTGGCTGGGTGGACTGTGGCGCTTCCTTCCACCGAAAGCGAAAAGGAAAGAGATCATGATCCCCGACCGTCACTTGAAAGCCTTTATCATACAAAGCAAGATTATATGCTTAAGATAAAAGAAGCAGCTCAGAAATTAATTGAGGAAGGATATATTTTGAATGAAGATTTCCAAGGTGTGATGGATATTTGCGAGCAGAAGTACGACGATATCACTAGCACCGAATAATGTAGATAAAATACATGGGAACTTGCAATGCAAATAGTCCAGACAAGCGATAATTGGCTCTCAAAAGAAGCGGTTTTTAAACACCTGAGTGAGTTAGCTGAAAATACATACACAGACCGTACCGTCTATCTTGCGGCCAATTTTAAAGAGACTAACTCCGTCACCCCCAAAATCGCAGGCCCCGTTATAGAGGCCGTTATCAACGAAGTTGGCTCTAATGACACGGGGATGGTCCTGTTCAGACGTGATGAGGAATTAACCGTCATCGAACCGCCTTTGCCCTTTTCGATGGATGCAATTACGCAAGATCAAGACACCCTACTCTTGGAAGATATATTTGATGTACCTAAAATGGTTGCGGTGGTCCTAGTCAGACTAGGAAGGTATGCCGTTGCCCTAATGGATGGGCAGGAATTGGTAGAGACCAAGACAGAAGGTCGTCAGATGAAAAATCGTCATAAGGCAGGAGGGTCCTCACAGAGAAGATTTGAGAGAAGTAGAGAAAGATTGATCCGAGAGCTTTATGACAAGGTCTGTGAAGTTTCTCAACGCATATTTGAGCCGAGGATGCACGACATTGATTATCTGTTTCTGGGTGGTGAGAAACACACGGTCAACGGATTCAAGAAAAGGTGCGGATTTATTGAAAAATTTGAGGGGAAGGTTATGTCTAGATTAATAAATGTGGATGAACCGAACAGTAAGGCTTTAAAGTCATTAGGCGATGAAATATATAAGAGTAGGGTTAGGGTCTTTAAGACAGTTCGATGACCAGTATTTACTGAGAAGTATACCCACCATCTATAACTAACGAAGAACCAGTAATGAAGGATGCTTCATCAGAAGCAAGAAATAGAGCTGCGTTAGCTATTTCTTCTGGTCGCCCTAAGCGCCCCATTGGGTGTAAATTTTTCAATTGTTGGTAAATAGATTCGTTGCTAGTTAAGGATTCAGTTAGGTTAGTCTCCACATATCCTGGGCATAGACAGTTAACCCGCACATTTTTTGAGGCCATATCGTTTGCTAAAGTTTTCGTGAATTGAATGACACCACCTTTTGATGGGGGATATGCATTAAACCCACCTCCGATACCGACCGGATATCCTACCAATCCGTTTATGGAAGCCAGGTTGATTATTGATCCACTTCCGTTCAGTTCCATCTCTGGTACTGCATACCGAGAGACCAAATAGGTGCCTTTTAAATTTACTTCTATCACCCTGTCCCATATTTCCTCAGGGTCCGCATCTTCCTCAAAAGCGTTTCGACTACTTATTCCGGCACTGTTAACTAAGATATCGAGTTTCCCATATGCTTGCGTAGCTTTATTCACCATTTCAGCGGCATCGCCTGATTTGGTAACATCACCTGAAATTTTCAAAATGGCGCTGGTCTCCTCCGGGTAGGTACCGGGAACCGATATATCTGCCGCAACAACACAGGCCCCTTCTTCCACGAATCTCTTTACGCATGCCTCTCCAATTCCAGATTTGGCACCTGTTATAAGGGCTACTTTTCCAGAAAGCCTTCCTGCATTTTTATTTGCGAACATATCAAACTTCCTAATCTAGTATTCGACAACATTAACATGTATTCAATCTTTCAGTAATTTGTGACAGTAATATAAGACTGATAGAATCTTTTCGTTAGAAATACGGTTACGGGGAGAAGCATTATGCCTGAATTTAAAAATCATATCCTGGTTTGTGATGTTGAACGAGAGGATGGAATCCATTGCGGAAATAAGGGTGGAGCAGAGGTAAAACAAAAAGTTGTAGAAATGTTGTCGAAATATAAGCTTAGACGCAGCGTATTTGTTTCTAGCACTGGTTGCACGAGTCAACATAGGAAATGTGAGACCGATCAATGTAGCATGATTGTCTATGGGCCTGGAAATGAAGGCACATGGTATATTGCAAACCCCGATGACGTAGAGACCATCGTGAAAGAACACCTCGTCGAAGGTAAACCAGTCGAAGGTCTGGTAAACAACGGAATGAAAATAAATTTGGATTCTTAATTGCTAGCTTAAGAAGCCGATTCAATTATCTTGTAAGTGCTTCCACTGTAAAAGATGGCTTTACCTTTTCCTGCGATTTTGACTCCGTTGTCTCCCAAAAAAACGCCGGTAGCCGAGTCAATACCAATAAGCTCAATTCCTGACTGTAACTCGGATTGATTTTCAGATAAGACTGTCTCAGGGATACTATTTTCATGGTGAGGTAAGACGGCAGTATTTGAAATAAGGCCGATGGCCGGCATCCATTTTTTGAATCTCATTCTACTACCTAATACCATTGCTCCTGCACTCGAACCTGCTAGGGTTGCCCCCTTTGATACGGATTCTGTAATTGCTGCCATGAATGGTGTTTGGTACAAAGTTTCTAACAGGTGTTTCGGGTCTCCTCCTGTTAAATATATGAGATCGACTTCATGAATGTTACTGAAGTATGTTTCATCTTCTGCTTGGGCCCTGTTCAAAATCAGAATTGAGTTCGCATTTGCTCCCAGAGAATCGAAATATCGAACGCCATTCTCCGCAGCCTTTTCGGGTCGTTGGTTTGCAGCCGCCGTAGGAATTATCGCGACACGTGGGTGTTTCTTCTTTAAGGACTCCAGTAAATAAGAATCCATAGCGAGGCATTCTTCCCGAAATTCCCCACCGCCAACCAAGAGAATATTGTTCATAAGTTACTTGGTTTAAACTCGTTAATCCGATATTTCTGCGATCATTTCTATTTCGATTGGCATCCCGCCAGGTAGGGTTGCTACCCCCACTGCTGACCTGGCATGACGTCCTTTGTCACCAAAAATTTCTACCAGTAAGTCGGAACAACCGTTTGTCACAGCTGGAGGTTCGGTGAAGTCGGGTACTGAATTAACCATTGAGAGTAGTTTGACAATCTGGTTAACTCTATCTAGTTCTCCTAGGTATCCTTTTAACCTGGCAACCATGTTTATAGCTGTCAGTCTAGCGGCATCATATCCTTCTTCCACCCCAAGAGTGCCTCCGAGTTTTCCTTTATATTCACTTCCGTCTGGTTTGGGAGTGGGCCCTACCCCTGAGAGATATATCAAATTACCTGTTCTCACCACCGGCACATAATTTGCCAAGGGAGCTGGGGATTCTGGTAATTCAATTCCCAATTCCTGAATTCTGTCTTCTATCGTTCCCATTAAGCTCTCCTAGTTGGACTTTTTTTATCGGTGCCACTATTGTTCAATTCTAACTAGCACGAATCGGCACAGAGCATAATATCAGAGGGGGTCCAAATGAGCCTAACGGAAGATCATGTCAGACTGAAGGCGGTTAATCATGTGACTTATAACGTGGTTGATAAAGAGAAGGCAAGAAGATTTTGGGTAGAGGTACTCGGAGTGAAACAAATACCCAAACAGGTTGATGTTGAACACATAATTTGGCTCCAATTACCAAGCGGAGCGATGGTACACCTTGTTGAAACCCCTGAGGGCCCCTCGACCCCGTCACATCATGGTGCTTTCGAAGTCGATGATATAGATGCAGCTGCTAGAGTAGTTCAGCAGAAAGGAATTGAGACCACTGATATTACGACCCGGAATGATGGCCAAAGAGTCTTTTTCTTGAATGATCCTGAAGGTAATCGAATAGAAATATGCACTAAATCGGGATTTGGGGTTTTAGTCTAATTCTCATACGATCGCAAGTAGCCTAGCTGGGGTATTTTCGGTTATCGCTGCTATTTCAGATTCCTCGAAATTCCTGTTTCGCATTCTTGGGATTATGTGCTCAGGTATGTAACCGTAGCCATGACCACCGTATTTCACAAGCCGGTGTTTAGTACAAATGTCATGGGATATGACAATTCGGTCACCTAAACCATTGTCTATCATGTGTCTAATGAAATTAAGCCGCTGGGCATCACTGGGCATATCAAAGTCAGAAGGCTGGTAAAAAGATACTTCGTTTCCGAAGAGATCCCATTCCAGGACACACCCAGTATCGGCTATTTTTTCCAGGGTCCCTATCGTATCTACCGTCCTGTCTAAATGCCCCATAATTACCCTGGAAATGTCCGCCCCGGCGTCGACGAGTATGTTGAGGATTTCAATCGGAGCATTTTCGTCCCTTCCTGGATGTATAAGGATCGAAGCTCCGGTCTCTGATTGAGCTCGAGCAGATGCTTTTAAAACTTTTAATTCATTTGGCTTCAACGGCCATGTGCAGCCAATTTCGCCGATGATTCCGGCTTTTATTCCCGTGCTGCCTACCCCTACTTGAATATCCCGGACTATTTCTTGATAAATATCATTTTCATCCATTTCATTAATGTTGTTAGGTTGAGCTGCATCGACATAATACCCCGCCCCCATTACTACATGAAGTCCGGCGCCTCGGGATATCCTAGCAAGTGCCAGGGGGTCTCTTCCAATTCCAATGGTGGTTGCGTCAACGATTGCCCCACCTCCATGTCTTTGATATAGCATGGCTTCTTCTATGGCTGTGTCCTCATCAAGTACCAAAAGATTGTCGAGATTGCTGTAGCAATATTGTCTTATCCATCCAAGGTTTTCCATTGAAACCGGTGCATGTGCCATTCTTTGCGTTGTTACATCTGGGGAAGGGTTGAACATGACAGAGAAATCTATAAGTAGATGTTCATGAGTCATTGTTAAACCAAGGTCTGCTGGATCTATCAAGCCCAGTACTGATTGAATTTTCCCTTTTTGGGTTGGGTCACTCATAATCCTGACCTATAAACCCTTACTGAAAGTTGCTATGTCTTTTCGGTGTCCTCGATAATGAGGGTTTATAGTGTTGTAATCCTTCATGAAGCCGCATTATACCCACCTTTAGATAATCATTACTATTTGGTGGGAGAACAGGAAAACAAAAGTAACTCCCCATTCAGTCAATCCATTTTTCTGAAAGTTTTGTTGACGATAGCAAACCCGATAGTGAACACAGCAAGTAAAATCCCACTTATTGTCAAAGAATCGGCAGTTCCTATTTTTTCAGCCAAAGTACCAAACGGAACAGCACTCAAAGGCATCATACCGAAGGTCATCATGGATATGCTCATAGTACGGCCTCTCATCTCCGGGTCAGCTTTGAGTTGCACCATAGTCATGTTTAAGGACATGTACATTGAGCTAGTTAAACCGATAAATATTAGGAATGGCACTGCGATGGAGAATGAGGTGACCTGAGCAAATATCGCCAAAGTCACTCCCCAAGCTAAGGAGGCACAAAGCATAACCATCCCTCTTTTTGGGATATTACCCATCGCTGAAAGTAGAAGTGTTCCGATTGTCGCCCCAATACCCATTAGCATCAGTAGAATTCCTAATCCATCGGATTCGATAGCTAATGCTTCTCTTGCCCACGCGGGAACTAAAACCATATAGGAAAAGCCAAAAAGTACTGGTATGAATGACATAATGAATAACCCTCTCAGAACCGGGTTGGCAAAAACGTAACGTATTCCATCTGCCACATCCCTTCCAACATTTTTACCAGTCTTTGCCGCTCTGTTAGGCGCATAGTGGACCATTCCAATTGTGACAGCCGAAAAAGCATAAATAATAGCAATCACAAAAAATACCCCGGCTGTATCCAATAGCAAAATTAAAAACCCTGCTAATGCAGGACCAGCGACTCTGGTTAAGTTCATACTGGAGTTATTAAGGGAGATAGCATTCATTAATTTTGAGTCGGGTACTATGTCAGAAATGATTGCTTGGCGGCTTGGCATGTTTATAGACATTAATGAACCATTGAAAATTCCAATCACCATAATGTGCCAAAAAGCTACAATTCCCATCAAATCGAGGGTTCCGAGAAATAACGTAAATAGTCCACTGCCAATTTGGCTAAAAATAATCAAATTTTTTCTGGAAAACCGATCTGCTAAAGCCCCAGCAAAAGGGGCTACAACCATAATGGGTAAAGCAAAGGTCAAAGTAACAAGTGTGAGTGCCAAGGGGGAATCGTCTGTCACCCTTAATACTAGCCAACTTCTTGTAATCATTTGCATATTCATTGCCATGAAAGATACAAATGAGCCTATCCATAACCATCTAAAGTCCCTATATGAAAGGGCATCTAATATGTTTGAGAACCTTCTTTTTTTTGATGGCGTTTGAGCTGAATTTATTTCACAGGGAATATTCGGTTTTTTAACAGATTGGGCCATTGTGAGTCACTAAGAAAGGGTTACAATATCCCGGTTGGAATATTTCAGAAGGTAACATTGCGGCACATTCACGTCAATCGTTTCATGCAATGTAATTCTGTAATAATTTTGATTTGGTTGAACTCATTAACGGGAGCATTTTTA
>DJMH01000033.1:0-9813 GCA_002435305.1 Dehalococcoidia bacterium UBA6495 | reverse complement strand
TTTTTCTCCCTTTTTATAGTAGTTCCCGCCTTTATAGAATTCCGAGGAGGTGAAGTTTGGGAGGCCGGGGTCATAATTGCTACTTTTGGGTTGGCGGGAGTGATCGTAAGGCCCATGGCTGGCAGGTGGATTCTCAATTCAGGACCAAAGAAAGTTGCGTTGTTTGGCATAGGTCTTTTTATAGGTTCAACGATTCTCTACATTCCCCTTCCTAGCGAATGGTGGATAGTTCCAGTTCGGATGGTGCAAGGTGTTGGTTTAGCAATGGCTCCAGTTGCCACTAGCACTATCGTGGGAAATCTCGCGCCCGAGGAGCGTCGAGGGGAAGGAATGTCATACATGGGCAACAGCATATCAATTGCTCAACTTTATGCGCCGGTGGTAGGTGTGTTTCTTATGGACAAAATTGGATTCAGTGTTGCATTTATAGTTGCGGCAGCTTCTGGGGTTGTGGCCTTATTGATCGCCGCATTGATTTCTGATTCAAAAACTAGGATTCCTGACTCAGTTGTCCTAGGTCAGGATGAAAAAGACGGGGAGCGAAGTGCTCCTTTGATAAGCAAGGCTGCCATCTTTCCCACGTTAGTGTTTCTCACCTATGCCTTTGCCATGGCCCCAGTTAGTGTGTTTTTGTATAGTCTGGCGTCAGATAATGGCCTGCCCGAGAATTTCAATATAGGGTTTTATTTTACTGTCATGTCGGGTATGACAATGCTTACTACGCTCATAAGTGGACGGATTGCGGATCGATTGGGAAGAGGCTCTGTGATAGTTCCAGGATTATTGCTTGTGGGTCTCGCTATGTTGATTTTGTCTCAGGTTAGCTCAGTTGGTTTGTTTTTGGGAGCTGCATTTCTACACGGAGTTGGCTATGGTCTTATATATCCAGGAATAAATTCTTTGGTTGTTGATCGTGTTCCTGCTCGAGAGCGGGGCTCAGCTTTAGCCACACTCCAGCAAGCCTGGGATGTTGGGGCATCGGGTGGAAATTTCATATTGGGACCAGTAGTTGGAGTCTATGGCGTTGCATCTGCATTTTTGATTGTGGGAATAGGGGCGCTCACTGGAGCAGCTGGATATGTGATAGGGAGTCGTAAAAAGCTTTAAAACATTACAGTTTCCTGCATACTCCCTGACGCTATTAGACCATATGACTCTGGCTATGTAGAATGCTGTCGTCAGAACCATAAAAGCATCAGGAGACTTAATAATGAACGGAGAGCAGTTACGAAAAAAGACGAGCAGTGGAGGTATTGTTTATGGAACTATGCTCAGCACGGGACGTAACCCTAGATGGTCACAAGCAATCTCAGCATTTGGTTTAGATTACGTAATTATTGATACGGAACACGCTCCTCGCAGTAGGGCTGAAGTAGCAGATTTCTTGGCAGCTTTCACATACAGTGGAGTGGTTCCCATTGTACGAATTCCGATCCCTGCGTCCCATTATGTGACTATGTATCTCGATGCAGGTGCCCAGGGGGTACTTGCTCCATATTGTGAGACAGTAGACCAAGTAAAGGAAGTTGTTGCTGCTGCTCGATGGAGGCCACTGAAAGGGGCTTTAGCTGATAAAGTGATTGAAACCGGGGAATTACCAAGCGAGGCAACGAGAGCCTACCTCGAAAACCGAAACAAGAATAATGTTTGCATAATAGGCATCGAGAGTGTTCCAGCTATTGAAAACTTGGAGAATATACTCAAAGTAGAAGGAATTGATGCAATTTTTGTGGGGCCAAACGATCTCACAATAACCCTAGGGATACCAGACCAATATGACCATCCTGATTATGAAGCCGCACTACGAGAAATAATTGCAAAAAGTGAAGCTGCCAGTAAACCGGTTTTAATTCATCACCAAACAGTCCAATTGACTCAAAAATGGCTTCGAGAAGGGGCAAGATTTGTTCTTTATTCCAGTGATGCTAGAACTATGCATAATGGGTATAGAAAGGAGTTTGGGGAAATAAGGTCAGTAGGATCTGAACTGGGTGGTGAGGCCATTGGTGTGGTAGGAGAATCAGAAGAAGTAATTTAGGAGGAAGAAATAATGAGTTGGGATTTCATAGCAGTACAAGGGCCATTTGGGGGTACCAGCGAGGGTCCGGCGTGGGACGGTGAATCTCTTTTATTCACTCACATTCCTGAAAGCAAAATATACAGATTTAATCCCAAAACCAGCACTACTGAGGTGTTTAGAGAAAATACTAATTGTGCAAATGGATTAATGTTTGATGAATCTGGAAACTTGTATGCTTGTGAAGGAGGAGGAAGAAGAGTTGTCAGGTATGAAAGTGACTCAACAGAGGTTTTAGCGGAATCATATGAAGGCAGTAGATTTAACGTTCCAAATGATTTAGCAATAGATATTCAGGGAAGGGTCTGGTTTACAGATCCTTTTTATGAAGGCGCAGGTGGCCCGTGGAGTGAAGATAGGTCAAATAAGGAGCTGGATCACGACTCTGTCTACAGAATAGACATGACAGATGGGAAGTCAACGGCTGTCAGCAGAGTTACTGAGGATACTACTCGGCCTAACGGTCTTCTGTTTTCCCTAGATTACCAGACCTTGTATGTGGCTCAAAGTGGGCGATTACCGGAGGAAGAAAGACAGCTGCGAGCTTACCCGGTCAACTCGGATGGTTCTTTAGGGAGCCATGAAGTGATCCATGATTTTGGCGAACACAGAGGCATAGATGGGATGGTGCTTGATGCAGATGGAAATATCGTCGCTACAGCTGGATATAAGGCTGGTGGACCAGGACCTTTGATATACGTATTTTCTGCTTCCGGAGAGGTACTAGAAACACATCCTACTCCGTTTGATAGGCCAACCAATTGTTCGTTTGGAGGTGAGGATTTATCGACCTTGTATGTCACAACGGGGGATGGGTTCTTGTTACGAGCTTTCACTGAACGACAAGGACGACTTAATTTTCCCAAGATATAGTTCTGTTGTTATCAAAATGGGGAGTAAAATAATTTGAATGCCGATGTGATAGTAATAGGCGCTGGAATCGCAGGTTGTTCTGCAGCCTTTCACTTGTCTGAATCAGGAATGTCAACTTTGCTTTTGGATATGGGGGAGGTTTCCGGGGAGGCATCAGGAGTTAACATGGGAGGACTTGGTGGTTCGGGATGGGGGAATTCTCCTAAGTTGCAGGAATACCTAACAATGGGGAGCCTGAACATTTTCAAGCGGCTTCAGATTGAGTTAGGCTACGACTTGGAATTTAGACAGTCAGGATCTTTCACGGCTATACATAACGAGCAGCAATATGCGTATGCCCAGAACAGGGTTATACAATCTCAAAAAGATGGTTTTAACCTACAATTATTGAGTTCTTACGAGGCGAAATCGATAGAGCCGGAATTGAACCTGGACTTACTTGGATATGTCTATGCCCCTACTAGAGGTCAGGCGGACCCTCTTAAGACGACTCGGGCATTTGGGCAAGCTGCGTTGAATGCAGGTACTAAAGTGCATACAAATACCCAAGTAATTGGTATCCGATCTCACCATGGAATATGGGAACTTGAGACAAATAATGGGAATTATGAGGCACAATTCGTTGTTATTGCCGCCGGGGCTTGGTGTAAAGATATTGGTGAAATGGTAGGCGCAAATATACCTATAGAACCGGTTGTCGGGCAGATGTGGTCTACAGATCCTTTGCCGCCGAGGGTTTTCAGCACAATATCGTCGTTCGAATCTAGTTTTCATTGGAGTGAAAATCCGTATGTAGACAGCACTTCTCCACCTGAATTAACGCACTTTGGAGAACAGAGGGTAACTAGACACCTATATGGAAGACAACGTAAAAGTGGAGAAATTATCTTTGGCGGTGATCGGCGAGACGCCGGTTTCAATAAGGCAATAGACGCTGGCGGGGTGGAAATTAACAAAGGACAGGCTACCGAAGTTCTTCCTTTATTATCTGGATTACCGATATCGACAACGTGGTCTGGATTGATGCCATTTTCAAAGGATGGCCAGCCAGTTATCGGCAGGATACCGGGGAATGATAATTTATTTGTAGTAACAGGACTCTGCTCTTCCGGTTTTGGAAGAGGACCTGGTGCTGGCATGTTAGTAGCTGATTTAGTTTCTCGTGGTGAATCTCACCCTGTATTGGCGGAATCAGATCCAGCTCGGTTCGCAGCGTAGACTGCGTATTACGACTCAAATATAATTCATACTCAATATGACAATTTAAGGGGAAACTGAAGAGGTACCAATCATGACAAGTGAAAGCATAAGCATAGGCCTTGTTGGGGCTGGCGGGAATACAACACTTAGGCATATACCTGGTCTTAATGCTATGGATAATGTAGTTATTGATAGTGTTTGCAATAGAAGTATGGCCTCTGGGCAAAGAGTCGCTGATGAATTTGGTATAGAGAAGGTTTATGACAATTGGTTAGATGTCATGGAAGATCCTGATAATGATGCTGTATGTATAGGAACCTGGCCGTACATGCACTGCACACTGGTACTTGCAGCTTTGGAAAATGGGAAACATGTTCAAACTGAGGCTAGGATGGCTACAAATGCCTCAGAGGCCCATATCATGTTGGAAGCTTCTAAGAATTTTCCGGATCTTGTTACCCAAATAGTTCCGGCACCCCACACCCTAAATTTAGATAAGACAATAAAAGCTTTTATCAAAGACGGGTATCTAGGTAATATATTGTCGGTGGATGCCGCTATCACCCAGGGAGGGTTTGTCGATAAGGATAAGCCATACCATTGGCGCCAAAATAGAGATTTCAGTGGGTATAACATTATGGGTCTGGGTATCTGGTACGAAGCTGTAATGCGATGGATAGGCCCTGCTGCTACGGTTCAAGCTATAACCAGAATAACTGTACCTCAGCGACCCGATCAAAATGGTAATTTGCAGGTGCTGACAATACCTGATCACGTGGAAATTCTGTGTGAGATGTTTACAGGCCCAGTTCTTCATATTAGGTTTAGCGATGTCTTGGGTCATGCCCCGGGAAATGGGGTATGGATTTATGGTACTGAAGGTACTTTGTATGTAGATGCTACAAACCAAACAGACCTCAAACTTTTTGGCGGAAGAAAATCAGATTCTGCCCTGTCTGAGATAGCCATAAAGCCCGAATTGAGCGGTGAATGGAGGGTGGAAGAGGAGTTTATAAATGCTATTAGAGGCATTGAAGAGATAACGCATACATCATTTGAAGACGGAGTCCGTTACATGGAATTTACTGAAGCCGTGACCCTTAGTTCACAATCGGGCGAAAAAATTTATCTTCCGCTATAGCTAGAATTTGGAGTATTAAAGAATGGGGTATAACTATCAACAATTAGCTTCGACTACTCTGCCACCAGAAATAGAAATGCCCCCAGCATTAAGAGAGGAAGTTGAATATATATTCTCGGTGACTTATACGGATCCGGATGCTATGGCGCTCAAAGAATTTGCGGAAGCAGCGGCGACGGTCATTGAAAGAGACGGGAGGTCTTTAGGTACATATCCTCCCCCACAGGGGCATGAGGGGCTGCGGGAATTTATATCTTCTGAATTGTCTTCTAATCGAGGTTCAGATATTTCGGCGGATAATATTTTTCTAACTAGTGGAGCCGGAGGTGCATGTCAGGTTTTTTTCGATGCTTTTATTGATCCTGGTGATGTAGTCATGGTGGAAGAATTTTGTTATCACGGTAGTCTGAATATGTTGCTGAAAAAAGGGGCCCGCCCTTGCCATGTTTCCATGGACCAAGATGGGATGATTCCAGAGGAGCTGGAAAAATCGATTCAAAGAAATATTAAAAATGGCGATCACCCAAAGCTCATCTATACGATTTCTGTTTACCATAATCCTACTGGTGCCACCATCAATCTTGAAAGAAGGAAGAGGATAGTTGAGATATCCAATAAATATCAGATACCTATAGTAGAAAATGAGTCGTACGCTGATTTTCATATCGATGGGCCGCAACTGCCGCCGGCAATGATCGGTTTGGATGCGGATGGTGGGGTCATGCATATTTCGGCTTTCACCAAACTGATGGGTTGCGGACTTAGACTAGGGTTTGGTGCCTTCCCGGATTCGGCCAGAGAGTCGCTAGCAAAGGTAGGATTTGGTGTTTCCCCGAGTCATTTAACCTCTATGGCAGTACATGAATATCTTAAGGACAACAAATCTTCATATGTCTCTGGAGTAGCTGCCTCCTTGGGCAGAAAACGTGACGCGATGCTAAGGTCGTTAGGGGAATATTTCCCTCCATCTTGTACTTGGACTGAGCCCAAAGGGGGAATGATGATTTGGATGGAACTTCCAGAAGGAACGAATACCTGGGATATTTTAGGCAAGGCAGTAGAAAAAGGGGTGAAATACAACCCTGGGGCAATATTCAGAGCGGACAGGGGTGGGGGGAATCACTTACGACTTACTTTCAGTCATCACACACCTCAAGAAATAGAGGAAGGGATAGCTGTTTTGGCGGGAGTTTTTGAAGCAGAAGGAGTCATATAGATTGTCCAAGCTAACCGATTTGTCAATTGAAGAAATTAGGCAGATATCTGTGTTGACCAGAATTGCTATGACAGAAGATGAGTTGGAAGTGATGCGAACTCAAATGTCTAACATATTGGACAGTGTAACAATTCTCAATGAAGTGGACACAGAAGATGTTGAACCTACTGGGCATTCAGTAAACATAAAGTCGGTGATGAGAGAAGACCAAAAGCAAGATTCCTTGACACAGGATGAAACTCTTTTGAATGCTCCTCACAGGGACGGATCTTTCATCAGAATTAAGGCTGTTTTGGAATAGGGACATCTTCAATTAGATATGGAATCTGTAAACCTTGAAATGATCACAATTGCTGAGGCTAGACGGCTTCTTGACAACAAAGAAGTGTCTGCACTTGAACTCACAAAAAATTACCTTGAAAGAATCAAAATTTTGGAAAAAGACATTGATGCATTCGTCACAGTCACGGAAGATCGTGCGCTAGAAGACGCTAACTTGGCAGATAAGAGAATAGGTGAGGGAACTCAAACAAATCTCACTGGAATTCCGATGCAATTAAAAGACAATATTTGCTACTCAGGCATCCCTACAACTTGCTCCTCAAAAATGTTGGAAAATTTTGTTCCGCCATATGATGCATCAGTATCGGCTTATCTAAAAAAGGAGAATTCTGTCCTGCTTGGTAAAGGGAATTTGGACGAATTTGCTATGGGGTCATCGACGGAAAATTCAGCCCTAAAATCGACAAAAAATCCCTGGGATACTAATAGAGTCCCAGGTGGTAGTAGTGGCGGACCAGCAGCAGCTGTAGCAGCTTCTGAATGTGTGTTTTCACTGGGATCAGATACTGGTGGGAGTATTAGGCAGCCTGCATCTCTATGCGGTGTTGTTGGTATGAAACCTACTTATGGGTTGGTAAGCAGATTTGGCTTAGTTGCTTTTGCTAGCTCATTGGATCAGATAGGTCCTTTGACAAAGAACGTGGAAGATAGCGCCTTGGTTCTCCAGTCAATCGCGGGGTACGATTCTAGAGACTCTACTTCCCTGGATGTAAAAATACCGGATTATGTTAGTAATCTGACCACTGACCTAAAGGGTTTTAGGATTGGTATTCCGAAAGAATATTTTATTGAAGGGATCAGCTCGGGTGTTGAGAAATCGATTCTTGATGCAGTAGAGGTGTTGAAGGGGTTAGGGGCTGATGTGAGGGAAGTTTCCCTTCCGCATACCAAGTACGCCTTGGCAGTCTACTACATAATCGCACCGTCGGAGGCTTCTGCCAACCTAGCTAGATATGACGGAGTTAAATACGGGTTTTCTGAGAAAGATGCTGAAACTATGTGGGCAGGGTTGGAGAATACGAGATCCAATGGCTTTGGCCCAGAAGTCAAAAGACGGATCATGCTCGGCGCATATGCGTTATCTGCTGGGTATTATGATGCTTTCTACCTGAAGGCCCAAAAGGTTAGGACTCTGATAAGACAAGAATTTGAGGACGTGTTCAAAAATGTTGACGTCTTAGCCATGCCGACTTCCCCTACTACTGCCTTTAGGATTGGAGATAAAATCGACGATCCGTTGCAAATGTACCTAAATGACATATTTACAATACCCGCAAACATAGCTGGAATCCCCGGAATTTCGATTCCTGCTGGATTGGTTGATGGATTGCCGGTTGGGCTTCAATTTATGGCAGGTACATTGCAAGAAGCCAATTTGTTCAAGGCGGCATATGCATATGAACAAGCCACAGATTGGCATAACCAATCTCCCTCTATTTAGAAGGGCCTGAAATGCAAGATTCTGATGATATATCGATCGGAATTATCGGCCTCGCAGAATGGGAGGTTCCTGAGGATCAGACAGGAAGAGGGTTAACTTTACAAACCACAAGAGGTCCAATCAATGCGATAGTTCATCATGATCCTGACAGGCCAGCCCACCGCGGTGTCATATGGGTTGGGGGTGCTCGCGGAGGATTGGATGGTCCAGCTGGGGGCCTGTACCGAATTGTTGGTGAGGAATTATCACCTGGAATCACATCTTTAAGAATTGACTATAGGGAGCCTGGCGAGTTGATTGAATGTGTCATGGACACCTTGGCTGGAGTATCATTTTTAACAGGTACAGGCCATTCCGACATTTTACTGGTAGGGCATTCATTTGGAGGCGCGGTTGCTATAAAGTCGGCACCTTTTTCCGACAAGGTAAAAGGAGTTATCGCCATGTCAAGCCAGACATATGGGGCAACTGATGTTTCAGAAGTATCCCCTCGTCCGATCTTACTAATTCACGGGGAAGATGACATCGTTTTGTCTCCTCAATGCTCCCAGACTATATTCGATTGGGCAGAGGAGCCGAAGGAGGTGATCTTTATGCCGGCCACAGGTCACGGATTAAGGGAAACTTCTGAGGAAGTCACCGCGAAGGTCAAATCGTGGGTTGTCAATCACTTATATCTGCCTGATGAAGCACCAAAATAGCATGGCAGGGTTGGTTGGGATATACTCAACTTTACTTACTAGTCAATAGCCAATAAATATCTAAATAAAGGGGAGCTTTTTTGATATGGGAGAACTCGACGGAAAAGTAGCAATCATTACGGGCGCAGGTAGATTAAGAGGTATAGGCAGAGCAGCTGCTGAAGCTTTGGCAAAATTGGGGGCGGATGTTGTTGTTACAGGAACCGGAAGAAACCCGGATTCATTCCCTGACGATGAAAAGGCAATTGGTTGGAAGGACATCGAAACTGTTGCTGAGCGGGTTCGGGGTATAGGCCGCCGAGCACTTCCTTTGATAGTAGACGTCACAAATAGGGATGATGTTAAGAGAATGGTGGATGAAACCCTGAAAGAGTTTGGACGGGTGGATATATTGATAAATAACGCGGCTTACGCCCGGGCGGAGGATAGGACGCCGATATTGGACCTGAATGAAGACACTTTCCAAAGGGTAATGGACATCAAGGTAACAGGGACATTTCTCTGTACTAAGGCTGCCATCAAACCCATGATTGATCAAGGTGATGGTGGAAAAATAGTGAATATTTCATCGACAGCCGGCAAACGCGGGTCGGCAAATACCCTTGCCTATAATGGGGCGAATTTTGCCATCGTAGGTATGACACAATCGATGGCTAAAGAGCTTGGATCTCACAACATAAATGTTAATGCTGTATGCCCAGGGGCCGTAGATACTCATAGGATGGATGTTCTTGGCAGGGGTAACACCTGGAGTAATATGGCTGATTCGACCCCTATAGGTCGAAACGGTACCGATGAAGAGGTTGGTGATTTTTGTGCATA
>DJMH01000036.1:86749-143545 GCA_002435305.1 Dehalococcoidia bacterium UBA6495 | reverse complement strand
GGGGTTTTCCATAAAAGATGCGTTACACGAAACCTTTAATAAATATTGGATTCTAGATGCCATAATGGTTGGAGCTATTGTCTCTTATTCCCTTGAAGATGGAGTCAAAATTTTCCTCCCTCCGAACCTTGGCTTATTTCAATCTGAATATGTGAGATTGAAAACTATTTATTACATATTATTCCCTATTTGGCCCATCCTCTTTAATGAATTGACTGAAAGATTTTTTTACTATCTAATTTGTGTTATGCCACCAGATTACAAGACCAAAATCGTCTCTACTTCTGAAGAACTCCAAAATATTCTTGAACTTCGAGTGGAAGTTTTTGTGTTGGAACAGTCTGTTTCCGCCATCGAAGAGATTGATGAATTAGATACTTTGAAGGCGATTAAATCTGGTCGAGTCATTCATGTGATGGTATCTGAAGGCCAGCTAGCAGTAGGGACAGCTAGATTAATACTGGAGGGAAGTAAACCTGGATCTAAAAATTTTTCAGAATTACCTCATATCGAACGAGTCGCTGTTAAGAAAACTACGAGACGAAAAGGAATTGGTGAGATACTCATGTTGAGGTTGCATCACTTAGCCAGAGCAATGGGCTTTAGAGGAATCACTCTTTCAGCTCAAATGCAAGCGGCTCCTTTCTATACCCAACTGGGATATAGTGCTAGAGGGTCAGTCTACGATGACGTTGGGATTCCACATCAGGATATGGATTTATTTTTCGATTAATTGGTGGGTGACATTCGTCTAAATTGTGACTATCCCTCGGGTTCCATCAATTGATACGTCGGTTCCCATATCTTCAGACAATTCTTTTATTCTGGATAATGCTTGATTTGCAGTTTTGCCGGAGGCAATTAAAGGCCTTCCTGTCATTGAACGGGGCTTCCCATATCCCATATCAATGGGTACAACATCCAGAGAGGAGAGGTTTCCGTTTTCGAATTTGATTTGAGCGACTACGCTTTGCCAATAAATTGGGTCAGCCGGGAACCCTCTTTTACCTTCATCGCTACGCTTATCGTAGAAATCCGCTGGTGTGAAGTAATGATCTAGGCCAATTTGGTCATAGTTATAGGATGGCTGCCATTTGACGGTGTCATTTTGGAAAATGAAATTTCCCAAGCTATATAAAATTGGGGCACCTTTGTATATTTCGATTCCCCTTGTGACGTGTGGACCATGCCCTATAAAGACAGAAGCTCCTGCATCAATACATTCATGGGCGAAATCAATAAGAAATTTGGGTGGCTCTGCTATAGTTTTTCCACTTTCGTGACAGTGAAATGAAACTATGACCCAGTCAGACATTCTTTTTGCATCTGAGATCCATTTCAAGTTTTCGTTAAGATCTTCTCTATTTAATTCAGTATTTTCTGAGAACGAATCTCCAACCTTGAATTGATTTTCAAGGAAAGAAAACTCTGTTTCAGTGTCCTTTGGTATTAGCCCTGCTGACCTGAACCCCCTTTGGAAGTCTCGTTTTTGTTCGAGTCCCAATAAGCGGTTGGCCCTTCTGAGTTGGTCGAAGGACTCTTTATCCACTATGTATGTTGTTTTGAATCGTTGGGGATTTAATCCTGGCCTACCTTTTAGATCTGGTCTTTGGTTCAAAGCTCTACCCGATTCAGCAAAGGTAGAAGCGGCAGCTATCAGTGCGACTCTTCCGTTGTGAGTATCAAGATATCCAGCACTTCTAGCCTGACTTAAATGCTGACCGGTACCAGCATGGGTTAGAGCCGAAGTCTTAAGATGTTTGAGATTCGTGAGGACCCCACTTTCTCCGTAGTCATGACTATGGTTGTTAGCGGTTGATACTAAATTGATGCCTGACCAGGCTAATTCAGCTAAATTAGAAGGGTCAGACCCTGTGAATGTTCCGCCAGCAGACCCGGGGGAGTGTTCAAAATTATGCATAAGCATTTCAAGATTCACATACCCAACATCTGACGAACGGAATAATTCAATTAGGCCTAAGAATTTTTCTTCTTTGTGGACTGAAAGTTTTCTGGTTATCATTGCGTCCCCACCTGCAGTTATAGATAGGTTTCCAGATTCAGCATCGTAAAGCATAGTTAATTCCTGTAAATTTAAGTTGGAATCTATTTAGCCAGAGTCATATTCGTTTGACAACATTCCCATAACTATGGAGTCGTATCTTGCCCCTTCGTGAGGCCGACTTTTTCTCAAAGTTCCTTCGTGTTTAAATCCTAAATGTTCAAACATTTTAAGAGCGACTTCGTTATATTCAGGTATATCTGCCCATACCCTGAATAATCCATAGTGGGTAAACGCTTGGTTTAAAGTTGCACGTAGGGCTGCGGTCCCAAAACCGTGGTGCCACCTTTCCCTGGCTCCAATTAGGATCGATATTTGCCCATCACCGAGTGATTCTTCAATCGCGATGTGAGATTCCCCTATATGAGAACCGTCGGGGGTGTAAACGGAGAATATGGCATGCTCTGGATTTGAAAATGTTTCTGTCCATTGCTGGTCGGAAAAAGTGTCAGCCTGTTCCGGGTGGTATCCCAGATGGGCCGGATTACCATATGAGTATCTTCCAAACCAATTTTCGGCAACTTCGTCATCTGCCAGCCACTGATTTATCCGTGATACATCTTCCTTAGCGACTTTTCTTAATTCAACGTTGGGCTCAGTCATACAAACCTCACTATTTTGAAAGGACATGTTGGCAAGATGCCATGGATGATTGCATTCACGATGAATTATTTAAAATTGAGCGCGATACGTCAATGAACCTAAAATTGTGGAATTTCTGTTCATGAACAAAAACTACACATATCTAATTCCAAAATTATGGAAATCGAGATGGGTTCAAGTTATGATTACTCTTTGATTTCATAGTTATCACAAATTCAACTTTCAGGATGAAATGATGTTAGAAAGGCTTTCCTCAGTTGAAGAAAAGTATGAGGAATTGAATAAATTATTGGCAGACCCTGAGGTGGTGACTGATCACACTAAAGTTCAGCAGTATGCCAAAGAACAGTCGGTAATGAGAGAAGTTGTGGAACTTGCTCGAGAGTACAGAGAAGTTATCAAGGAAATATCTGATTTGAGAGATATGCTTAGATCTGAATCGGACCCTGATATATTATCGTTGGCTAAAGATGAACATGTGACTCTCGAAGGAAAGAAAGAAGAGGCCGAAGAAAGACTACGTATGGCCTTAGTTCCAAAAGATCCTAATGACGATAAAAATGTAATTATTGAAATTAGAGCTGGGACTGGGGGGGAAGAGGCAGGGTTATTTGCCTCAAATCTATACAGGATGTATTCCCGGTTGGCTCAGCGATTGAATTGGAATTTGGAGATAATAGATTCAAATTCCACAGGGATTGGAGGGTTAAAGGAAATCACTTTTCAAGTTAGAGGTGACCAAGCCTACAGCAAATTAAAGCATGAAAGTGGTGTTCATAGAGTTCAGAGAGTTCCGACCACTGAATCTAGTGGAAGGATACACACATCCGCTGCTACAGTAGCGGTTCTCCCTGAAGCCGAGGAGGTAGATGTTGAGATTAATCAAGAAGATCTTCAGATAGATATATACCACGCGAGTGGTCATGGTGGACAAAATGTACAAAAAGTTGCTACTGCCGTTCGGATAACACATATTCCTAGCGGAGTTGTCACAACATGTCAGGACGAGAGGTCTCAACATAAAAATAAGGAAAAAGCTCTTGCAGTGCTTAGGTCAAGATTACTTGCAGCTGAGATAGAAAAACAGCAGCAAGAGATTACCGATAGTCGAAGGTCTCAAGTAGGCTCCGGAGATCGTTCAGAAAGAGTTCGGACATACAATTTCCCGCAGGGTAGGATTACAGATCATAGGATCGGTTTGACCAGCTATAACCTTGAGCAGGTACTAGATGGGGATTTGATGGAGTTTATCGAAGCTTTGGTTCAGGAGGAGCAGGCTCGCAAATTGGAGAATGCCAGTTTATGAACCTCAAAGAGGCCCTTAATGTCGCAAGTGAAGAGCTCATGAAAACAGGCTCACTTGACGCTAAACTGGAAGCAGAAGTCTTACTTAGGCACGTCTTAAAGATCGACAGAGCTGCTATGTTCAGAGATTTAGATGAAGACATCTCCATGGAGGATTCAAGCAATATTGCTTCTTTGGTAAAAAGAAGGATCAAAAGGGAGCCTCTTGCTTACATTACCGGGGTCAAAGAATTCTATGGGTTGCCATTTGTTGTGTCAGAAGATGTGTTGATTCCAAGGCAGGAAACGGAGCTTTTAGTTGATGCAGCTATCGTTCAAGCCAAGTCGTTGGGTAAAAACCAAATTTCGATAGTGGATGTGGGAACAGGGAGTGGAGCCATAGCAGTTTCGTTGGCTTTGAACATTCCTACTTCTAGCATAATAGCTGTAGATATCAGTGAAGCTGCTTTAGCAATCGCCGATGATAATAGAAGGACTCATGGTTTGTATTCAAGAATCAAACTGAGACGTGGTAACTTACTTGAACCAATTATAGATAAAATCGACATATTGGTTAGTAATCTACCTTACATCAGGAGTGACAAATTGACCTCCCTGCAGGAAGAGGTGTTAAGGGAACCTGTAGTGGCTTTGGACGGAGGGTATGACGGGCTAGAATTGATAAAAAGATTACTATTTCAAGCTGTAGATAAAATGTCCAATCCAGGAGTCATATTGTTTGAAATCGATCCTGATCAAGCGTCTGAAGCTGTCAAATTATGCCAACAGTTTTTTCCCTCCGCCATAACTACAGTTCTGAAAGATCTTAGCAATAACGAACGGGCCGTACTTCTAGAAATTAGATAGCTGTCTATCCCCATATGTTGGACGGGTTTGGTAGTGTATGTAATTAACCCTATTGGTCCTTACTCCAAACCGAGTTGGTAATGTTTACCCTCGGTTTTTATGGAGGGAGCTACAACTACTTCCGCTGAATGCATGTCTTCAATATTAAGTGCTCCGACCATACCCATGCAGGCTTTGAGTGCTCCGACTAAATTTTGGGTACCATTTGATACCGACGAAGGACCATAAAACAGTTCTTTGAGAGTTCCTTTGACTCCAACATTAACCCTCGTACCCCTAGGTAATGCCGGGTGCGGGCTGGCCATTCCCCAATTAAATCCCTGTCCTGGCGCTTCCTTCGATTGAGCGAGAGGAGTTCCTATCATCACGGCATCGGCTCCACTTGCAATTGCTTTACAAAGCTCACCTCCGGTTCTGATCCCGCCGTCGGTTATGATCGGTATGTATTTACCGGTTCTCTGGAAAAAATCGTCTCTCGCCAGGGCGCAATCCATAGTGGCTGTCACTTGGGGTATTCCAACTCCCGTGACCTCTCTGGTGGTACAGGCAGCACCTGGCCCAACTCCAATGAGGATTCCGTGTATACCAGTCTCCATTATTTCCGTGGCGACATCGTACCCTACGCAGTTGCCTACCAAAATCGGCACTTTCACCATTTCAAGCAACTCGGGGAATTGAAGACCTTTTATGCTGTTGGAAGAATGCCGAGCGGTAGTCACTGTAGATTGAACCACAATCATATCTGCTCCCGCCTCAACTGCTAGTGGAGCATACGATTTTGTAAATGCTGGGGTTACAGAAACGGAACATTTTGAACCTGTTGCCTTGATTTCTTCAACTCTTCTTCCGATTAGCGCCTCTTTGATCGGTGAAGAGTAGACTTTTTGCATTACGGCGGTGACCATGTCATTTGGAGTGTCAGCGATTTCTGCAAGTACCCCTTCAGGATCGTCATACCGAGTTTGTACCCCTTCCAAGTTCATTACACTTAGTGCACCTTGTTCGTGCATTTTGCCTATAAAATATGGGTTGGCTACCGCATCCATCGCTGACCCTAGTATCGGTATTTTGATACTTACATCGCCTAATTTAAATGATGTATCTGTCATTTCAGGGTTAACTGTTACCGTTCCTGGAGCAATTGCTACTTCGTCAAATCCATAGGTCCTTCTTAATTGGCGAAGATTTGACATTTCCAACTCCTCAAATTGAATTCATTTAAATTAGAGACACCCTAAATTTTTATTCCGGATGGGATGTTCAAAAATTTATCTGAATAGTCTTAATGGTTTATCCACTAGGCGAATGTGATTAGAATGGTCCGTAGAGCTGAAAACCCAGTCCGATGGGTTTATCAATAGATGTTCCATAATAACAAGATACGCATAGTGGGATGCGATGATGATATGGCTGAATTGTGAAAAGTGTCAATACAATGAAACGGATATCAATAATTCAAGAGGGGATTTAAATTGTCTCTCAGTAAGGTCAGTCTTGAGGATCAAGTTAGAGAATGTGCCTTTTCCCTTGGGTTTGACCTTGTTGGCATAACCGATTCTGGACCTTTCGAAGGTGATGAAAAGGCCGCCATCAAACGCATAAATGACGGTCACATGGAAGGGTATCCATGGTATACAAAGGAACGGGTACGAAAGATGAATCGTCCCCAACTTCTTTTAGATAATGCTAGATCAGTAATATCCCTAGCGACAAGTTACCTAACAACGGAGCCCGATACAGGCACATTTAAAAATGGACGAGTAGCTAGATATGCATGGGGAGATGATTATCATAAAGTCCTTAAATCTAAACTGAAGGACTTTTGCGTAAAACTAAAAGAAATTTCTGGCCGAGATATAAATACACGGGTCTTTGTAGATGATGGACCAATGAATGATAGGGCTGCTGCACGAAGGTCCGGGGTAGGGTGGTTTGGTAAAAACACTAACATATTGACTCCTACCCATGGTTCATGGGTTTTCCTATCCCAAGTGATTACCGATTTGTATTTAAAACCGGATAGCCCACTAAAAAAAACTTGTGGCAACTGTGTGAAATGTATAGATGATTGTCCGACTGGAGCAATCGTAGCTCCTTATGTGATAGATAATGAAAAATGTATCTCTTATCTAACAATCGAGCTCCGAGGTGTAATTCCTAGGAAATTGAGAACCCTAATGGGGGATTGGATTTTTGGGTGTGATATCTGTCAGGACGTGTGTCCTGTTAACAAAAAAGCTTCACAAGGCAATCTTGATGCGTTTCATCAAAGGCCGGGCTTTTCTACACCAGATCTGGTCGAAATATTGAATATGGATCAGGCTGAATTTAGTACGAAATATAAAGATAGTCCCATAAAAAGAGCCAAATTGGTCGGGTTAAAAAGAAATGCATGTGTTGCTTTAGGGAATAATGGCGATCCCAATGCAATAACAGCGCTATCCACCGCTTTAAAAACGACTGAAAATGTAGTTCGCATACATGCCGCTTGGGCTCTAGGGATGATAGGGGGAAAAAATTCCCTAGAAGTACTAGAGGAGGCACTCCTGTCCGAGGAAGACCAGGACACGATAGATGAAATTCAGATGTCTATTGGAGAAATTGGCATCCGGATATCTGGCAAGGAATCAAAAAATGTCGGGTAAGATTTACGTAATTAATGTCGGATCTAATGCTAGTCACAGTTTTTGTAGCCCAATCTTTAGTGATCAGACTTTTGAATTTATACCGATACCAGAAGATAGGCAGTTGCCTTCCAGCCATGGATTGGAGTATCGAAACCTAAAATCGTATTACGATCCTGAACAGAATTTATCGCCCTATATTCCCAAAAATATGTTTGGTGTTACGGCGCACAACGATCCTGAGTTCGACACTTACACATATGGGGATAATTGTGAAGTTAATCCCCGGGCAATGGGAATGAGAAATGTGGCAAGAGGAGACTTCCTTTTGTTTTTATCAAGATTGCAATATTGGGAAGCCGGTGAACCAACAGATGAATTCGGATTCTATTTCGTTGGCTTTATACACGTTGATCAGATTCTACGATCAGTTTGGGTAAGTCCATCTGAACTGCAGATGGAGCGCTTTAATGTCAATGCACACCTAAGGCGAGGAATTGCCAACCGGGAACTCTGGGATGGATTTTGGGTATTTGGTGGTTCATCGTGGTCGAGGCGATTTTATAAAGCGGTCCCCGTAACCAGAAATCTTTGTGAACAGGTTTTTCTTACAGCTAACGGGTCTCCGTGGGAATGGAAAGAGAAAAGAACTGAATTACAAACGATTGGGTCCTACACAAGGAGTTGCAGGTGTGCAATAGATCCTGCTGCTGCAAACGGGAAAGTCAGGGCGAATATTTTGTGGAATTGGATAGAGAAATATAGCCGATGATTGGTTTGTTTTAATTGACACTATTTGTGACTGGGACATATAATTTATACACTTAATTGATACTTAGTCTCAATATATTAGTTGTAGTTATGACAACATGAAAAATCAAGGAAAGGCTCCCGAATTGGATGTTGAAGATCGTTGTTTAAAGTGCGGGCTCAATTGCATATGCGTAATAAGAGCTGTTGGAGCATGTGTGGAATTTAACGGTAATTTAGTTTTGGATGACGTTACATTTTCAGTAGGTAAGGGGGTTTTATCTGCGTTGGTAGGTCCCAATGCCGGTGGGAAAAGTACCTTATTTAACGCCATTGCTGGAATCCAAGATATAGTCCATGGTTCGATATTTGTTAATGGCCGGTCCCCCAAAGACTCAAAAGGTTCTATCAGCTATATACCTCAAAGAGAAAACGTTAATTGGAGATTTTCATTGACGGGTCAAGAAGTGGTTGACTTAGGTCTAGTAAAAAACAATTCTCTATTAGGGTTTTCAAGAAAAGCAAGCCTGGAGAAGGTCCGATCTGCTTTGGAACGGGTAGATATGTGGGATTACAAGGACCAGTTAATTAGCGAAATGTCAGGAGGACAACGGCAAAGAGTTTTTATTGCCAGAGCTTTATGTCAGGAAGCGAATATTTTGCTTTTAGACGAGGCCTTTAGTGGAGTGGATGTGGCATCTCAATTCGGGTTGATCGATATGCTTAGAGAACTGAAAGATCAAGGGAAAACTATATTAATTGCGACTCACGATCTCAATACACTAGCCGATCGATTCGATGAAGTTATATGTCTTAATCGGCACGTATGTGCACAAGGATCTCCAGACACAGCATTTACTCCCGCGGTTTTGGAAGAATTATATGGGTCCCACCCCGGAATGTTTTTGGATCATTCCTTAGGCCATCATCATGATTAACATCATCCTTGAACCGTTCCAATATGACTTTATGCTTCGAGCCCTATTTGTATCGAGTATGGTTGGGATTATATGTCCTATTTTAGGAGCCTATGTAGTTATCAGAGGTATGGGTTTTATGGGTGATGCTATGGCTCACGCGGTAATGCCAGGCATAGTGATTGCCTTAATTCTTGGTCTCTCCCCCTTTTTGGGTTCAGTACCGATGGCGATTGTTGTTGCCGTGTCAGTTGGTTATTTAATTCACAAGAAGAATGTTAGTGTGGACACGGCCGTTGGGGTCATGTTTGCAGGATTGTTCTCTTTTGGGCTAGTTTTGATGTCTTTGGTTGGGGATCTCACTGTAAGCGTCGAGGACATATTACTCGGACAGATTTTGGGCGTGTCTAAGGTTGATATGCTGATTTCATTTGTTTTAACTGTTCTCGTGTTAGTTGCTCTTGTTACCTTCCACAAGCAACTTATTTTTTCTGGATTTGATCCTGTGGGGTCAGTCGTAGCAGGTTTAAACGCTGGGGCCTTGAATTACATGTTCCTAATTCTGTTAGGCATATCCATTGTTGTTACTTTGCATGTAGTCGGGGTGGTTTTGGTTGTAGGTTTGTTGATAACTCCTGCTGCTGCGTCTCAAATGGTGATGCGGAGGTTCACAAGGGCCATGCTTTTAGGAATAATCTTCGGGTTGTTTTCTACAGTGACTGGCTTATATGTATCCTATTATTTCGATCTTCCTTCGGGACCTGTAATGACGTTGATCTCATTTGCGATCTTTCTGTGCTGTGCCATTTATGAAAGATTTTTTTCTCAGACACAGACGTCGCATTTGATGTAGAACTCTATGTTATGACCGACAATTGCACCAGGTATATCTGACTCGATACCTTTTAATAATCTTTCAATAGTCGAGGCTCTAAACTCTCCGACCCTGCCACATGATATGCAGACAGTATGGTGGTGGTGATCTACCCGAGAGAGTGAATATCTAGGATTTCCACCTGGCATAGAAAGACGGCATATAACGTTTGCTTCCAGCAGAATTTTCAGAGTTCGAAATACAGTAGCTCTGGATACATTCGATAGATCATCTGCCATTTTCTCAGCGGTAAACCCTTCGGCAGCGCCATGAATATAATCTACTATTTTTTGTCTTGGGGCCGTAATTCTAAGCCCATGATCCTCCAGTAGCGCCAATAGATTGGGCCTAGTCGTGTTTGAATTAGAGTTTGTCATTACAGAAGCTTACCCAGACACAGAATACCAGATTTATCAGTCTTGGAAACATCGAAACTTTGCCAATTGCAACATTGGTCTAAATTTTTAGATTCCGACAATGTTAGACTTTCATACCAAATACACAGATATTTATTATTGAAATGATGGCAATTGACCTCTAGAAAAAAAGATAGCCCGACTGACTCAGATCACATTCCAGATACTCCGATGAATCCTGGACAGAACAGATTTAAGCTTTTCTATGGTTGGTGGATTTGTATCGGCGGTGCTTTTGTAATGGCCATGTCATCTGGAATTAATTTTCACGGATTTGGCAACTTTATTATTCCTTTAAGTAAGGAATTTGGTTGGAGTAGAACTACCGTGTCAGCCGTGTTCTCTCTGGCTAGACTTGAAGCCGGATTTATTGGGCCTGCAGAAGGGTGGGCGGTTGATAGATTGGGCCCAAGAAAATTAATGTTAGTCGGGATACCCTTGA
The DNA here is from genome assembly GCA_002435305.1 of Dehalococcoidia bacterium UBA6495. GTDB lineage: Bacteria > Chloroflexota > Dehalococcoidia > Lucifugimonadales > UBA826 > UBA11996. Next base: position 132,706 of record DJMH01000036.1, on the reverse strand, counting down.
TGGGATTGGGCTTCATTTTATTGAGTCAGGTTAGTGGCCTCTTTACATTTATGCTGGTTTATATTCTCGGCATAACATTGGGGAACAGTCTTGGAATGCACGTGCCGGCCTCAGCTGCCGTTGCAAATTGGTTCAATAGAAAAAGAGGATTAGCATTTGGGATCATGTGGTCCGGAGTGGGGTTAGGAGGGTTATTGGTACCAGCCTTGGGATGGGCTATTGATGCCTATGGGTGGAGGGATGCTTCGATTTACGTAGGTATCTTCGTTATATTTTTTGGTGTTCCTGTCGCTGCTTTGATGAGGCATAGGCCGGAGCAATACGGATTCCTACCCGATGGGCAAATAATTCCTCAGAAACCCTCCAATGAGAAACTCGTTAAAAGTGAAGAGATTGAAGTTGACTTCACGGCTCGGGAGGCCCTTCAGACTTCGAGTTTTTGGTTTCTATCTTTATCGATTATGGCGAGGTCTCTAGTTACTGGAGGGGTCGGACTTCATTTGGTTCCGTACTTTGTTGGATTGGGGGCTAGCCCTATAGAGGCTGCAGCGTATGCAGGTTCAGTTGGTGTCATCAGCATTCCAGGACGCTTCGGCCTCAGTTACTTAGGAGACTATTTTAATAGGCGTTATATGATGGCGATTTCGCTACTATTCATGACCTTATCTATTGTGTTATTAGCTAAAGCCGATTCCCTATCTTCCTCTGTTCCAGGATTGGTTGCCTATTCGATCTCTCAAGGTGGAATCTCTGTTATACCGCAGTCCATTATTGCCGACTATTTTGGAAGGAAAGCATTTGCAACAATTTCTGGATTTAGAAGCAGTATTCAAATGTTAGGGATAATTGTTGGTCCAGTAGTATCTGGGTTTGTATACGATAAAACGGGTAGTTATGAATGGGCCTTTTTGGGATTTGCGGCAGCCTTAGTTGTGTCCATGTTGTTGGTTCTCATGGCACTACCTCCTTCGCCTCGACATCACGATATATTGGAAACTTCCTAGTAATCACATATTTTGTTGTGATTTTATGCTAAAATCCGACCATTAAAAATTTAAACTAATTTGGGGGAGCTTGGAACGGCCAGGCTGAGAGGGCAACGCTGATGTTGTCGACCCATTAAATACCTGATCTGGGTAATGCCAGCGGAGGGATCCCCATAAAAAAGCACACAATATCCTGGCCGCCACATAGAGGGCGGTTTTTTTTTGCGTTTTCATGAGGGCTCAGATTTGAATGGAAAAAATAGTAGACAACCACATAAGCATTGTTGGTCTTGAGAAAACCATTTATCAGGACGGAAACCCGTTGAAAATTTTGGACGGGGTAGATTTAGCAATTCAGAAATCTGAAATTATTTCTGTGTTAGGTCCGAGTGGTTGTGGTAAAAGTACTCTTCTTAACATTATTGCCGGTCTTGATGAGCCTGATGGGGGTGACATAAATATAAATGGGTTGGATTCTGATTCCAGATTGGGGTCAGTGGGATATATGCAGCAAAAGGATCTTTTACTGCCATGGCGGTCAGTAAAAGATAATGTCATCCTTGGTTTGGAAATCAGAGGTGTATCAAAGAGGAAGTCTTATCAAATGGTAGAGCCACATTTCCAATCTTTTGGGCTATCTGGCTTTGAATCGAACTACCCACATACTTTGTCAGGGGGTATGAAACAAAGAGCCTCATTTCTCAGGACTGTAATAACCGAACCAGATATTCTTCTCCTTGATGAACCATTTAGCGCTCTCGATGCATTAAATAGGTCTCGCCTACAGATGTGGTTGCTGGATTTGCTGGAGAAGATACAGCGAACAGTTTTATTGGTCACCCATGATGTGGATGAAGCCATCATGCTTTCGGACAGAATTTATGTGATGACATCACGGCCTGGACGGATTAATTCGGTAGAGAAAGTTCCATATCCAAGACCTAGAGACCGCGAGATCGTCAACGATAGCTCATTTGTCGAATTGAAATCTAAAATACTTTCCTTTCTTTGGGATCAGGATTAGATGATGATAAATTGGTTGGTTAAATGGAGCCCGGCTTTCGGAATAGTATGTTTGATTGTTGGGGCATGGCAATTACTTGTGAAAATACAAGAAATACCTAGTTGGCTGTTACCCTCACCATCTTCTGTGGCAACCACTATCTATAGTGATCACAGTATGCTCATGAGGCATACCTTAGTAACTCTAGAAGAAATTATTCTAGGATTTTTTTTAGCCTTAGCTGTGGGTGTCATTTTAGCCTCCGCTATTTGTCTTTCGCAGACAATTGAAAAGGCTTTATATCCGTTTATCATCGCTTCCCAAACAGTACCGATTATTGTTATAGCTCCCATGTTATTGGTTTGGATTGGGTATGGATTGGCACCCAAAATAATAGTGGTAGCCTTGATAAGTTTTTTCCCCATTGTGGTTAATACTGTGGATGGCATGAAATCTATCGATCCCGATATTCAAAAGTTAATGCATACATTAGGGGGAAAAAAAGCTCAGGTTTTTTCGAAAATTATGATCCCATCCTCCCTCCCTTATTTGTTCTCGGGTCTTAGGGTTGCCATAGCGATCAGTGTGATAGGTGCGGTAATCGGTGAGTGGGTTGGTTCTAGTGAAGGACTCGGGTATCTGATGATTCGATCGAAGCCGCAATTTCAAACTGAGCGAGTATTTGCCGCGATCATAATTCTATCTTTTATAGGGATAGGGTTATTTGCTTTAATAACCTATCTTGAGAAGGTGTTTGTACCGTGGTCCAATGAACAGAGAAATTAAGTTTATGGAATACAAATTTATAAAGGATGATGAATGAAAAATAGATTAATGGGATTCATCTTGCTAACAGTATTAACTTGCTTAAATATATCTTGCGACACCTCAACAGACATTGTTCAAGTGAAGCTTGCGTTGGATTGGTACCCAAATGCTAATCACATTGGGTTATACATCGCTCAGGAAAAGGGCTATTTCGAAGAAGAAAATTTAAAAGTTGAAATATATACCCCGTCAGATCCTTCTACTGTTTTACAAACGGTAGCTTCAGGTGCAGATGATTTTGGTATGAATTACCAACCCGACGTTCTAATAGCCCGCTCAGAAGGAGTTCCGGTCATTTCAGTTTTGGGTATGGTGCAACACCCGTTGAATTCTATAATGGCATTGCAGTCTTCTGGAAACAAAACACCGAAAGATCTGAAAGGGAAAAAGGTAGGATATCCAGGTATCCCTTGGAATGAAGATGCCTTAAATACTATGCTCGAGTCTGATGGTCTAAATGGACTGGAAGATATAGAACTGGTGAATGTAGGCTGGGAATTGGGGTTGTCTATGATATCTGAAACGGTAGACGCGATTATCGGAGCTTATTTTACTCATGAGAGCATACTTCTCAAGAATGAAGGACATCCTGTTAATGTGATGCGAATGGAAGAATGGGGCGTTCCCGACTATTACGAATTGGTGATGGTGACGAGCGAAGACTATTTATCAGAAAATGCCAATGTTGTGGGAAGATTCACCCGAGCTGTCCGCAAGGGGTACACTGATGCCATTTCCGATCCGCAAACGGGTGTTGATATTTTGAAGAAATACGCTCCTGAAATAGATGAAGATATTGATAGGCCAGGGGCAGATTTGCTCCAGGATTTGTGGAAGGGAAAGAACGGCAGATTTGGGACTCAGGAAGAGCGCAGATGGGTATCTTTTTCTAACTGGATGAAAGCGAGGAACATTATCGATGCAAATCTAGATCCAAAAGCTGCTTTCACAGACAAATTTTCTTCCGAATCTGGGCGTTGGATAAAGTAAAAAAGGTTCTGGAAAGTGACGTTAACTTCTGATTTGAAAGCAAAATATTGTGGCCTGTGGGAATTGATGACTCATCATCGCTTTGTTTCACAATTGGGCGATGATTCCTTGCCGCCCAAGATATTCAAAACATATTTCCTTCAGGATTATGTTTTTGTAAATAATTTAGTCGTTTTGGCAGCTCAAGCAGTTGCAAAAGCTCCAGATTTGAACGCTGCCTCGATTTTCAATGATTTTCTGACTGGTGTGTTGGATCCAGAAAACGACCTATTTATGCGATTTTTTAATCAGTTAGGAGCATCTGAAAAAGATTATTCCTCTGTTAAGGCTTCCCCTACTACTCAAGCCTTTGGGGACTTTTTAGTCAGGACGTCTTTTGAAGGTACTTTTGATGAAATTGTTTTGGTGTTATATGTCACCGAAGGTACTTATTTAGATTGGGGAGCCCGGTTGATGGAAGAAAAAGCCAAACCGGCCAATTCTGTTTACAGAGAATGGATTGACCTTCATGGACCTGAAGTACTTGGGGACTTGGTGTCTTGGTTAGAAAATTATATAAATAGCGATTCAAAAATAACAGCCGAAAGAGCCGATTACCTATTTCACACAGCTCTTAGATATGAATTTTTGTTTTGGGAATCTGCATACAATGATGAGCTCTGGTTTGATGTTTAAACGAAGATGAATTTAGGGGATCAACAATGACGGCACGTATGAAGACCACACCAAAGTGTTTGACGATAGCTGGATCAGATTCTGGTGCAGGCGCCGGTATTCAAGCAGACCTTAAAACTTTTGCCGCAAATGGAGTATATGGAACTTCAGCATTAACCGCCATAACCGCTCAAAATACTACTGGGGTACAAGCTATATTGGAATTGCCAGTCACTTTAATTGAAAATCAAATCGATTCTGTATTGACAGATATCGGAACTGATGCTGTTAAAACTGGTATGTTGTCTAGCTCTGAAATAATCAGAGCTGTGGTAGGGAAGTTATCCCAATATCAAATCGAGAATGTAGTTGTTGATCCTGTTATGGTCGCAAAAGGTGGTGATACGTTATTACAGGATGAAGCTATAGAAGCTTTAAAAACAGAACTCATTCCAATTGCGTTAGTCGTTACTCCAAATGGACCGGAAGCTACTGCCATTACAGGTATAAATGTTGTAGATGTGAATAGTGCGAAAGCTGCTGCTGTCAAACTGGTAGAAATGGGTTGTAAAACAGCCGTGGTCAAAGGTGGTCATATAAATGAAGGACCAGCTACCGACATATTTTATGATGGGACATCCTTTCATCTGTTCACGACTAAAAGAGTCAACACACTCAACACGCATGGTACTGGTTGTACTTTCGCATCCGCAATCGCCGCTGGTATTGCTAAAGGGTTATCGACAAGAAATTCTGTCAGTCAAGCAAAAGCTTTTGTAACCGGCTCAATTAGGCATGATTTACAGATCGGGAATGGCCACGGACCTCTTAATCATTTCTATGAACATTGGAAATCTGAAGAATCGGGAATTCAATGAATGTCCATCACGAGATGTTATGATTCACCGGTTTTGACCACTGAGTTCTTGGAGAGATAAATGGAGTCTGTTGAAGTAAGCCCGGAACTCAGAAAGGGAAGAAACCAATTAGCCGTCACTGTCACATTGGGACACGCCGTCAAGCATGTATTCAATTCAGCTTTGCCTATTCTTTTAACATTAATGAAAGGTGACTTAGGTTTATCAAACACACAATACGGCGTTATTTCTAGTGTTGGCAGAGGGACGAGTGGCGCGACAACTATGGTGGCAGGGTACTTAGGGGAGAGGTTTGCCAACAGAGCCGGACTAATGCTTTTTATCTCTCTGAGCATGATGGGTATATCGTATTTCCTTCTCGGGTTTGCACCCAGCTTTTGGTGGGTATTGGCTGTGATGCTATTGGTTGGCATTGGGCCATCTCTATATCACCCACCAGCAATAGCCTCATTGTCGAGGAAATTTCCAGACCGAAGAGGATTTGCTATATCCCTACATGGTACAGGTGGTTCTGTTGGGGAAATGCTTGGACCTATTGTGGTTGGGTTGCTAACGACTGAGTCTGTAAAAACGGCCTCAATTATATCGCTTACTTACTTAGTAGCTTTCCAGTGGAATGAAGTTCTTAAAATCAGTGTTTTCCCAGCCTTATTATTCGCTGTACTTGTTTATTTGATGATGAGAAATATTCCAACTGTTGATAGTGATACTGCGTCACTAAGAGATTATTTTGGGGATGTTGGCTTATTGCTCAAAGATAAAGTCATGCTAGGCCTTATCTTTGTTACTGCTTTTCGGTCCATGGCTCAAGCGACGATCGTTGCATTTTTGCCGGTGTATTTGATTGATACACTTGGGAAAGATGCAATCACAACAGCACTTTTCATTGCAGGCGCACAGGCAACTGGAATTGTTGCGCAACCTATTATGGGTTGGTTGTCGGATAAATACGGAAGGAAAATTGTGCTAGTGCCTGCAATGTCTCTCCTAGGAGTTCTCTATTTGACTCTTAGTGTTGCTGATGATGGTGTCCAACTCGTTCTCAATGTGTTGGCAATGGGTGCCTTTGTATATTCACTCCACACGATATTTATTGCAGCAGCCATGGACGTTGCAAAAGGAAGGGCACAATCCACCGTAGTCTCGTTAATTTATGGGGCAAGTTTTTTGGGGACTGTAGGACCAGTGATAGCCGGGCTTTTATCTGACACTGATTTAGGCATAAAAAGTTGTTTCATTTTCAGCGGAGTTGTCGCCTTGATATCCACAGCAATTTTAGCTGGATTGAAATTGCCTAAGACAATTAACCAACAACAAGTTCATTGAAATCAAGTAATATGATTTCATGATACCTGAATTATATATGGTGACGTTTGTCTTTCAGTAGTGACTGTGGGCCCAGTTTCATAATAGAACAAATCGATTTCAGACCTGACTCCAAATTCCCCAGGTATGTATATGCCAGGTTCTATCGTAAATCCGATTTTTGGGCTTATAGTGCGGGTGTCGATGGTTTCCCATCCATCTAGGTTGACGGCATTCCCATGTGCCTCTCTGCCCAGACTATGTCCTAATCTATGACTGAAATATTTGCCGTATCCCATGTTATCTATGTACCTTCTAGCTTCAGCATCAACTTCCCAACCCTGTAACTCTCTTCCCTCATGATAGGCTTTTTCTAGCAGAGTAACTGCAGCATCGCGACCGCCTATGACGGTGTTAAATACTTCTAGATGCTTTTTCGGTACCTCGTCACCTATGAATGCTGTCCAGGTTATATCGGCACAAACAGAGGGTTCATCTCCTATTCTTCCCCATAAGTCAATTAAGACCCAATCTCCCTTACTCATTGTTGAAGAATTAGTTTCTGTGGGCTCAAAGTGAGGGTCCGTTGCATGGTTGTTTATAGCTACGACTGGGCCATCGGGAGTTATAAGATTACTTTCTGTGAACCGATTTCGTATAAATTCAGCAACCTCAAATTCCGTTAGGTTAGTATCTAAGTTTTCACTAATGAAGTTGAATGCTTCTTTAACTGTAGTGGTCAAAATTTCAGAGGCCTTTAAATGCGAATCCAGCTCTTTGTCAGACCATCTCTGTGTAGCGTATTGAATTAAATTAGCCGATGTAACAACTTCAACCCCCAGACTTCGAACTAGCTCTAAGGTGCCGCCATCAATTTTTGTGACTCTAGGTAAAACTCCCATTGGTGAGTATTCCATAGCAACTTTTCCGTGTTGAGGTAGGTGAGATTTCAAGGAGTCAATCATTTGTTCCCGGCTTACCCAGAATTCCGTTTTTATTCCTAAATGTTCAAACCTATTTTGATCTACAAAACTTACAATGAATTTAGGATCAGAATTTGCAGGTATCCATAGCCAGCATGGTCTAGTTACATTTGATATGTAACCAATGGCGTCCCACAAAATGGGATTCATTCCCCTGTAGTCATAGAGGAGCCAGCCATCAATTTCGTTTTCTTGCATGTATTCCTGAGCTTGTGAAATCATTTCGAAGATTGAGTTTTCGTTTTGAAGCATTTAATCTACCTTCTGGCCAATGTCATGGGTTTTAACAAAATTTAAAATTCCATCCGCAGTAATTTCGGTTTGATCACCTTTGCTCAAATCTCTCAGAGTGTATAAACCCGTAGATAGTTCATCATCACCAATGATTATTACGTGGGATGAATTCATGTGAGATGCATATCGCATTTGACTTCTTAATCCCCTTGAAGGGCCGACAAAAGATTCTTTTCCTAATCGTCTTATTTGAGATGATAGGCTAATGGCTTCTTTTTTAGCTCCTTCTCCGATGTGTGCAAACATAATGCTTAGTTTGGGATTAGATGCGATATCTATTTCAAGCCTTTTAATGTTTTCGATCACTCGCTCTATTCCCATTCCAAAACCTATGCCAGGCGTTGCTGGACCTCCCAATTGTTCTAGCAGACCATCATAGCGACCTCCTCCGGCTATAACATTGGTCCTTCTTTCTGTTGGAGGGGTTATTTCGTAAACAGTTCTTGAATAATAATCCAGGCCTCGGACAAGGGTGTTGTCAATTTCGTATCCAATTCCAGTGGTTTCTAAATATTCTTGGAGCTGGACCCAGTGAGCATTGCACGGAAGGCAAAGATATTCGGTACTTTTCGGAGCAGATTGAATCACTGGTTGGCAAGATTCAATTTTGCAATCCAAAAGACGAAGAGGATTGGTCTCCAATCGCCTTACACAATCGGGACAGAGAGATTGGGAATAATTTTGATAGTAGGTTTGCAAAGCATCAACGTATTTTGGTCTGCAGTTCGAGTCGCCAATGCTGTTGATCCTTAGAGAAATATCATCGATGCCTACACTTGTTAGAAATCTCCAAGAAACTTCTATAACTTCGGCATCAATATAGGGATCTGATTCGCCAAAGGCCTCTATGCCAAATTGGTGAAAGGCTCTGAACCTGCCGGCCTGAGGCCTTTCGTATCTGAAATTTGGACAAAGATAGAAAAGTCTCACTGGTTGGGGCATGTTATGCATACCGTGTTGAATGTAGGCTCGACAAACAGAAGCTGTACCCTCCGGTCTAAGGGTTAGTGAATCCCCTCCTCTATCACTAAAGGTGTAGGTTTCCTTTTCCACTATGTCTGTTGAATCACCAATGCTTCTAATATACAGATTGGTATCTTCAAAAACAGGTGTATCAATTCTTCTATATCCGAAGCTTTCAGCAACCTGTGAAGCGGTGTTTTCTACGTAGCGCCAATATCTTTGATCATCTGGTAATACATCAGTGGTACCTCGTGGGGCTTGGAATTCCATTTCATCTCCCTCTATTTTGGAACCCAACCATTTTATATTAAAAATTAAGATCAGAGTGGCTTCGTCATACTGCTCAAGTTGCGATATAATTTGCCAACTTTCAAAATATGTCCTAGTAGAAACAAATGAGGAATGAGAGGTGCAAGCCAAGTGATGTCTTGGTTTGTTTGGTGACCAATAGTTTGGAGAGTTTCGCTCCATGGTTAATGTTGGGAATGTAATTGTCGATGATGCCTTATATGAAAAAATGGGGCATTACCTTGCTTCTGACAAGGTAGAGTTAGTTGCTAAAGCCTATGCTTTTGCTGAAAAAGCGCACGCTGGTCAGAGCCGACTTTCTGGAGAGGAATTTTTCGAACATCCAAAACAGACGGCCCTTTTTTTGGCTGATCTTCGCTTGGATGCAAACGCTCTCTCCGCCGCTCTTCTTCACGATGTTTTGGAAGACTGTGATGTAACGTTTGCTGAACTTTCCATGGAATTTGGGAGCGACGTCGCAGGATTAGTGGATGGAGTTACAAAGCTTACCAAGACGGAGGTAATGGGAGATTCCCAGTTTTTGCCTGGATCCCAGGGTGCTTTTGAGGAGACTTCATTAGAGGACATTGCTCAAGCAGAAACGCTGAGAAAAATGCTTATGGCAATGGCGGAGGATGTGAGGGTGGTTTTAATCAAGCTAGCCGACAGGCTACATAACATGCGAACTGTTGGGTCACTACCTCAAATTCGACGAGAGGCAATGGCCAAGGAGACTTTGGAAATATATGCCCCCCTGGCTCACAGGTTGGGCATTTGGGAAATAAAATGGATGCTTGAGGATTTATCTTTCCAGCAAATAGATCCTGATGCATATAAGCAAATCTCCCTTCGGTTGAATTCCAAGCGTGGTAAGCGGGAGGAGTATATTTCCAAAGTTGTAGAAATAGTAAAATCTGAACTCGACAAAGCTGGCATAGCGGCAGATATATATGGAAGGCCTAAACACATATATAGCATTCACAAGAAGTCAGAAAGGTATCATGAATCCAACAGAGAGGTCAGTGAAATATATGATCTTTTTGCTGTACGTATCCTGGTAAATGAAGTGAAAGATTGTTACGGCACTCTTGGAGTAATGCATACTAAATGGAGGCCCTTGCCGGGACAGTTCGATGACTATATAGCCAATCCTAAAGACAATCTTTACCAGTCGCTCCACACTGCCGTTTTGTGTGAAGAATCATCCCCAGTGGAAATTCAAATTCGAACTCATGATATGCATCAGGTAGCCGAATATGGGGTGGCAGCCCACTGGCTCTACAAAGAAACCGGGGAACTTGATGTTCAGTTTGAAGAGAAAATGACTTGGTTGCGACAACTTTTAGAATGGCAACGTGATGTGAGTGGAGCAGTAGAATTTGTAGAATCTTTCAAAACGGATATTTTTCAGAATCAGGTTTTTGTTTATACACCTAACGGAGAGGTCATAGAACTTCCCACCGGTTCTACCCCACTTGATTTTGCTTACAGAATTCATACGGATATTGGGCATGGTTGTGTTGGAGCGAAGGTGAATGGCAAATTGGTGGCTTTGAATTATCATGTACAAAACGGTGACACTATCCAGATAATGACCAGTAAGGTTACTAGAGGACCAAGTCTAGATTGGATTAACCCTAGTCTGGGATATGCCAAAACTTCTTCAGCACGAGCCAAGATGCGCCAATGGTTTAACCGACAGGAGCGTCAAACAAATATAGAACGTGGGAAGGAAGTATTCCAGAAACAATTGGCAAGATTAGGTTTGAATGTCACCCCGGAAATAGTTGTGGGAATGTTTAGGTACAAAACTGTTGATGATATGTTCGCCGATTTGGGCGGCGGTTCATTATCAACAGCCAAATTGATATCTAGGATATCGTTGGAGTCTGAGCTTCCTGATGAACTGATTCGCTCGACACCACCTAAAACAGGACCAGCTTCAGGAGTTCAGGTTCTTGGGGTCGGAGATCTTCTAACCAACATTGCTAGATGTTGTAATCCAATAATGGGGGATGAAATCACAGGGTTTATTACGAGGGGACGAGGTGTCACCGTACACAGGAAATCGTGTCCAAACATAACCTCTGAAGATGAGTTGGAACGGATAGTAGCAGTAGATTGGGGAGAATCTAGGACGTTATATCCGGTAAGAATTCAATTGGATTGTTGGGACCGCGTTGGATTGTTAGGAGACGTTACATCAGTGGTCTCTAACGAACGAATTAATATTGCCAATATTAATTCTGAAGAGTACGATGATAGGTGCGTCATTTCGCTGACGGTATATACAAATGGTATCGATCAACTGGGACATTTGTACACGAAATTAGAGGCTGTGATTGGAGTTGATGGGGTTACCCGGTTGAGGAATATTGATTCCCAAAATGATATTGAAAATTAGTTTTTAGAAAATGCATTAGGAGATTCGAGTAAAGTGCCAAGCGCAAAAGCTTTTAGGGTTAGTGAAAGAAGGAAAAGTATCAACCAACCCTTAAAATCACGGGCCAGAAATTTGGTTACAAGGACGCGGAAGTTGATTGTTGACGGGGACATAGAGGGTGCTGAAGTAGCGGCAAAAGGGGCAGTAGTGGCCTTGGATAAAGCTGCTGGAAAGGGTGCGATGCACAGAAATACAGTGTCCAGAAAGAAATCAAGACTTATCAAGCATCTCAACGACGCTAAGAATATTCAGGAGTAACTGTCATGCTTAGAATTAGGCTTAGAAGGACAGGCTCTAAGAACCAACCAAGCTATCGAATAGTTGTGGCAGATTCTCGCAAGCCGAGAGATGGGCGCTTTGTTGAATACCTAGGGCACTATAATCCCCGCTTTGACCCTCCGGAAATGGTCATGGATATTGAAAAGGCACAAAAATGGATTAGTCAGGGAGCCCAGCCCTCTGATGCCGTAAAGAGAATAATAGAAAAAGTTTCAATTGACGGTGGAGACTCTGAAGACGGGGAAGAAGTGTAAATTTCCTCAAATGAAATTTAATTGTATTTCCAATCTCAGCTAATATGAAAGAACTTATAGAGTACATAGCTAAAGCTATCGTGTCTTATCCAGATGACGTTGTAGTTTCCTCAAGCGAGAAAGATGACGGAGACATCACCTATATATTGCAAGTTCATCCCGACGACAAAGGTCGAGTGATTGGGCGACAAGGTAGAGTTGCTCAATCGATAAGAAGTTTGTTACGGGTAGCTGCTGTTAAGAATGGATTTCATGTCAGCCTGGAGATTGAGTAAACACCTCACATCCCATGTTTCCTGGCGATCAGTAGAATCAGGTCATAACACCTTCGGAACATATTATTCATGGTTGGTTTTATATGGATGACGATTTAGTTACGGTTGGAATAATACGGGGTGTCCGAGGTCTCCGAGGTCAATTACGAGTTGAATCGTTATCTGATTTCCCAGAGAGATTTTCAAAAGGCCAGTCCCTGCAACTCAATGATATGCCCAGGGAGATAGTTAATGTTTTTAATGACAAAAAGGGGCTGATTGTAGAGCTAGATGGTATTGATAGCCGTGAGGCAGCTGAGAAATATCGGGGATGTGAATTGAAGATTGACTCTCAAGAATCTGGGAACTTGAATTCAGAAAACAGCTATTTCCATCATGAAATCATTGGTATGGCAGTTTTGGATGAAAACAACACGGAATTGGGGACCGTGAAGGAGATTATAGAAACAGGAGCTAATGACGTATACGTTGTGAGTAACTCAATAGATAAAGATATTTTGATACCAGCGATCAGTTCAGTGGTGGGTGAGGTGTGTGTGGGAAGTAAAACTATGAGGATTACTCTTCCTAAAGGTTTAAATACTAGGAACTGATTTTGCACAAACCCGATTCAAGTCATTTGGTATTGGCTTGCTAACGCACATCAACCTCTAATTTGTTCGTGGATTTAGACTTTGTAATCGTTGACACACATTTTATCCATAGCTATAATTATTCCTTGTCGCCCCTAAAAGCGATGGTTTATTTCGGTCAAAAAAAGAGACAAAAAAACAGGATTTTTTATGCCTACGGTTAACCAACTCATAAGGAAGAAGAGGCGCAAGAAGGTACGGAAAAATACGGCACCTGCGTTAGATCTTACTTGGAACACTCTAAAGAATAAGGGTAACCGAGGGGCACGCTCTCCACACAAACGTGGGGTATGTGTCCAAGTCAGAACTCAGACACCTAAGAAACCTAATTCGGCCTTGAGGAAGGTAGCTCGTGTCAGGCTGACCAATGGAATGGAGGTAACCGCCTATATTCCGGGTGAGGGACATAATTTGCAGGAACACTCAGTTGTTTTAATAAGAGGCGGTAAGGTTCGAGATTTGCCAGGAGTACGGTATCACGTTGTGCGAGGGGTTTTAGATACAGCTGGGGTTCAGGATCGAAAGAGAAGTCGTAGCAAATACGGAACTCGAATAGAAGAAAGTTAAATTAATAGATAATGGCTTGTTGTAAATTAAGGTATCAATTCAGAGAAGTTATATGGCGAGAAGAAGAAGAGCAGAAATAAGAAAGATTTTGCCGGACCCTAAATATAATAGTGTCGATCTGGCCAAATTTATAAATAATGTTATGTCCAATGGTAAAAAAACAGTTGCCCAAAAAATTGTTTACTCTGCCATAGATAGCGTAGAGCAAGAAGCAGGCAGATCCGGATTCGAGGTTTTCGAGCAAGCAATTCGAAATGCCACTCCTATGATTGAGGTACGTTCTAGAAGAGTTGGAGGAGCCAATTACCAAGTGCCCGCCGAAGTTAGGCCGGCACGGCGTATGGCTTTAGCCATGAGGTGGCTTGTTACGGGTGCAAGGCAAAGGTCAGGCAGGGGAATGTCAGAGAAGTTGTCAGCCGAATTGTTGGATGCTTCTAGGGGACAGGGAGCAGCTGTGAGGCGTAAAGAAGAGGTTTTCAGGATGGCAGAGGCCAACAGGGCCTTTGCTCATTATCGCTGGTGATGATTTAGTAATCCCTATTGAAGGATATTGACAGTGGCACGGAATTCCCTAAAACAAACTAGAAATATTGGTTTTATCGCCCACATTGACGCAGGTAAAACGACTGTGTCAGAGAGAGTTTTATATTTTACCGGGCGCATCCATAAATTGGGTACCGTTGATGATGGAAACACAGCTACCGACTGGATGGACCAAGAAAGAGAGAGGGGAATAACCATAGTTTCTGCCGCTACAGCGACCCAGTGGAAAGATTGGGAGTTGAATATTATTGACACCCCCGGGCACGTGGATTTTACCGCTGAAGTGGAGAGGAGCCTTAGAATTTTGGACGGTGGTATTGTTGTGTTTGATTCTGTAGCCGGAGTTCAACCTCAGTCCGAGACTGTGTGGAGACAAGCTGATAAATATCAGGTGCCTCGCATTTGTTTTATAAACAAAATGGATAAGGTGGGCGGTGATTACTACCACGCGATAGACACCATAGTGCAGAGGCTAAAGGCAAACCCTGTTCCAATACAGATACCTATGGGGAGTGAGGATCAATTCTATGGGGTGATTGATCTGGTAGAAGGTAGATCTTTTACATTCGATGAAGAGGGGAACATGACTGAAGGTGGAGTCCCCGATGAGTTCATGGAAGAATTTGAGATTAGGCGATCAGAAATGATTGAGAAGATAGCGGAGCAAGACGATAATCTCCTGGAAAAATTTCTTCTTGAAGAGGATATCTCGCAGGAAGAACTTAAGGCAGCTATACGGACCGTAACCATTTCGAATAAGGTTGTTCCTGTTCTTTGTGGGACTGCTTTAAAAAACAAATGCGTTCAGCCTTTGCTAGATGCAATAGGAGAATATTTACCTTCACCTTTGGATGTTCCTCCAGTTGAAGGTGTTAAGCCAGGTACTGATGACGTGATCGCCAGAGACGCCAGCAACGAGGAACCGTTCGCGGCACTTGCCTTTAAAACTGTGACGGACCCCTTTATCGGTAGGCTTGTTTATTTCCGTGTTTACTCTGGTTCAGCTAAGTCAGGGACCAGTGTTTTGAATACTGTGACAGGAGACAGGGAAAGACTCGGCAGAATAGTTAAAATGCACGCAGACCAAAGGGAAGACGTCGAGGAGGTTTTTGCAGGGGAAATTGCTGCGGCAATTGGTCTAAAGGATACCACCACCGGCGAGACCATCAGTTCGATACAAGACCCAATTTTACTGGAAAAGATTGAATTTCCAGATCCAGTTGTATCCGTTGCAATTGAACCCAAAGCTAGAGTAGATCAAGATAAGTTGTCTGATGCATTGGTCAAATTGTCTGATGAAGATCCTACTTTCACAATTAATTATAATGATGAAACCGGTCAGACTGTTATGTCCGGTATGGGTGAATTGCACCTGGAAATTCTGACCGAACGTATGAAGAGAGAATTTAAAATTGAAGCCAACGTTGGAAAACCAAGAGTTGCATTCAGAGAGACTATTAGAAAAACAACAACCGCCGAAGGCAAATTTATAAGGCAATCTGGAGGTCATGGCCAATACGGCCACGTCATAATAGAGATGGAACCACTGAAAAGAGGTGAGGGGGTACAGTTTGAAAACCGTATCAGAGGGGGGTCTATTCCGATCGAATTTATATCTTCAGTGGAGGATGGTGTCCGAGGTGCATTGAAAAATGGGCCTAAGTCAGGATTTCCGGTAATTGATCTTCTGGTTAGGCTTATTGATGGTACTTACCACGACGTTGATTCCTCCAAAGTTTCATTTGAAATTGCTGGCTCAATGGCCACAAGGACAGCTATTGACAGATGCAGCCCTGTCGTTCTGGAGCCTGTGATGAAACTGGAAGTTGTTACCCCTGAAGATTACTTGGGAGAAGTAATCGGAGATCTGGGTAGGAGAAGGGCTGGAGTGGAGAGTATTGATGCCCAAGGGGACACTCAAATAGTTAAAGCATCTCTTCCATTGGCCGAGAGTTTTGGATACGCAAATGATTTACGCTCTATCACTCAAGGAAGGGCTGGATATTCTATGGAATTTGAAAAATATTTGGAGGCTCCTGAGTCAGTCGTGGAAGCTCAGGCCACTTAGGACATTTAAGAAATGGTACAGAACTCCCAAAAAATCAGAGTTATATTAAAAGCATTTGATCACAGAATTTTGGATCAGTCCGCAGGCCAAATAGTTGAAACTGCTGAAAGGACTGGAGCTAGGGTTGCCGGCCCGGTGCCACTACCCACTGCTATCAAACGGTTTTGTGTGTTAAGGGCGCCCCACATTGATAAGGATTCACGGGAGCATTTCGAGATGCGAACTCATAATCGACTTATCGATATACATAACCCCACATCTAAAACGATAGATGCATTGACCAATCTGGACATGCCTGCGGGTGTGGACATATCAATCAAGTTGTAGGTACAGAAAGATGTCAATTGTAGGGATAATAGGAAAAGTCATTGGGGGGACCCAGTACTTTTATGAGGACGGTACTGCTCACGCTGTTACTGCTATTGAAGCTGGTCCTTGCACTATCACACAGATCAAATCTTTGAAAAAAGATGGATATCAAAGCGTTCAATTGGGATTTGAAAGGGTTAAGAGGTCAAATAAACCAAAAAGTGGTCACTTGGCGGTGGCTGGTAGTGATCTGTTCCGACACCTCAGAGAGACAAAGTCTGAAGATTATGAAGGTTTAGAAGTGGGGTCCCAAATTGACGTGGGAATGTTTGAGGCCGGGGAAAAAGTTAATGTCACAGGGGTTTCGAAAGGAAAAGGGTTCCAGGGAGGGGTTAAAAGATATAACTTTCGGGGAGGACCCAAAACCCACGGTCAATCTGATAGGCATCGTGCTCCAGGATCAATTGGAGCTGGAACAACCCCGGGACGTGTTATCAAAGGAATGAGAATGGCAGGTCGTATGGGTGGAGACAAGGTGACTGTGAAGAATTTGGATGTCGTAATGGTGGATGCTGAGAGGAATCTTCTGTTGGTGAAAGGTGCTGTGCCTGGGCATCGTAATTCTTTACTACTTATATCTAAATCCAATACAAAGAGTTAAAAGTAGTGAAACTTCAAATAAAAAATATTCAGGGAGAGAACACTGGCGATTTGGAAGTTCGCGACGATGTTTTTGGAGTGCCTGTTAAATCAGCCTTGGTTCATCAGGTAATGGTTGGCCAGCTGGCTAACAAGAGGCAAGGCACGGCCAAAACCAAAACCAGATCAGAAGTGTCAGGCGGCGGGGCTAAACCTCGACCACAAAAGCATACAGGAAGTTCCAGGCAGGGTACTATCAGGTCCCCTGTGTGGGTTGGTGGTGGAAGAGCCTTTGGGCCTTCCCCGCGAAGCTACAGGAAGCGGACTCCCAAGAAGATGAGGCGGTTGGCATTGTTGTCAGTTCTGTCTGATAAGGCCCGCCATTCAGATTTGCTTCTTCTTGATTCGCTAGAATTGAAGGAAGGAAAGACAAAAGAGATTGTGTCGATACTTTCTGCTTTGAACATCTCGAATTCAGCTTTGATAGTAACTGACGGACCCAATAAAAAGTTGGTTCAATCAGCTGGAAATGTTGGGGGAGTAAGAACTTTACCAGTGCAAGTACTCAACACATTAGACTTACTTAATAAAAAGCAATTAATAATCACGGTTGACGCAGTAAAAAGAATCGAAGAGTTATGGGGAGGAGTCTATAGAGGGGGAACTTCTTCAAGCGATCCTTCAGGCGAAGAAATTGATGTGGAGAAAGAAGAAGCTCATGTTGAACCTCAAATTGTGGAAGATTCAGTGGACGAGGTCGTTGTGGAAAAAATCAACATGACTGCTGTAGAAGAGCTCAACCTTTCGACCAGAACTAGAAACATATTGTTGCGAGCTGGCGTCACTGAAATCAATGATCTGATCAGTCTATCCAAAGTAGAACTTATGGCTATCCAAAGTTTTGGAGAGAAGTCTTATCTGGACGTTCGGGAACAGCTGCAAAATATAAAGTTACTCCCCTCAGACTGGGAATAAAAGGTAAGCAGAGATGAGTAAACATCATAAATACGCAATTCTAAAACGACCCTTGATTACGGAAAAATCTACACTGATGCAAGAAGATGGTCGCTATGTGTTTGAAGTCGCTAAAACTGCTACCAAACTGGAAGTTAAAGAGGCAGTCCAGGAAGTTTTCGGGGTCACGGTGATTAAAGTCAACACCATGAACGTGAAAGGGAAAATGAAGCGCTTTGGTCCCAGATTCTCGCCGAAACCCTCCTGGAAGAAGGCCATTGTTTCAGTGGCTCCTGGGGATTCGATAACTTTGTTTGAGGGAGTTTGATGCCGTTAAAAACTAGAAAACCAATAACCCCAGGCCAAAGAGGATTAGTACTTCAGAGTACGGACGATATAACTGAAAGAAAGCCGCGAAAAAACTTAGTCAGGCCTTTAAAGAAAACAGGTGGAAGAAATTCTACTGGACGTGTAACGGTGAGGCATCGTGGCGGAGGTCATAAGAGACGATATAGGGTGATAGATTTTAAAAGAGATAACTATGGTGTGCTAGGGATGGTCGAGACCATTGAATATGATCCTAATCGTTCTTGCCGAATAGCCCTTATTAAGTTTGAGAACGGTGATTGGCGATATATCCTGGCTCCAAATGAAATACATGTAGGAGACCGAGTTAGATCTGGTGAGGACTCTGATATTCGTCCAGGCCATGCATTGCCATTAGAAAAAATACCATCGGGAACTTTGGTACATAATGTCGAATTGACCAAAGGGAAAGGTGGACAGATTGTGAGAAGTGCAGGTAGCTATGCACAGGTATTGGCTAGCGAGGGAAAGTACACTTTATTGCGCTTACCCTCCGGAGAAATGAGAAATGTTTTAAGTACGTGTATGGCGACGGTTGGTCAGTTGAGCGCCCTAGATAAGAAAAATGTGAAACTTGGTAAAGCTGGCAGGAAAAGAAACTTGGGTAGAAGGCCAGAGGTGCGCGGGTCTGCAATGGCCCCAAACGCTCATCCACACGGGGGAGGTGAAGGTAGGTCTCCGATAGGTATGCCTGGGCCAAAAACACCATGGGGTAAACCTGCTCTTGGATACCGGACCAGGAAAAAGAACAAACCCTCTAGTAAATTCATAGTAAGAAGAAGATATGACAAGTAAATCATTAAAAGGTGTAACTAAATGTCGCGTTCAATAAAGAAAGGGCCGTACGTGCACCCAAAATTGGCCAAAAAAATTGACCAAGCAGTTAAATCAAATAGTAGAGAAGTGATAAAAACTTGGTCCAGGGCATCTATGATCATGCCTGATATGTTGGGGTTGACCATTGCAGTACACGATGGCAGAAGGCATGTGCCGGTATTTGTCACTGAAAATATGGTTGGTCATAAATTAGGAGAGTTTTCACCAACTCGAACTTTTAGAGGCCATTCAACTAAATCGGAAAGAGCGTCTAGGATCGGATAGAAAGATCGACCTTTACTGAGGAATAGTAGTGAGTATAAGAGCAAAATCGAGTAATACAGGTATATCGGTAAAAAAGCTGAAGCCTATAGCTAATCTAGTTAGGGGTATGAAGGTCGATGAGGCCTTGACAGCCTTGCAATTTTTGCAATCGCCAGCGGCAGCTAGAGTTGCAAAAACTGTAAAATCAGCGGCTTCAAATGCAGAAAATGAAATGATGGCTAGGAGTGAGGACTTAAAAATAATCGAAATATTTGCTAATGAGGGTCCCCGACTAAAAAGATTTAGAGCTCGAGCACGCGGAAGAGTCGGGCGCATTAACAGAAGAAGTAGCCATATAACAGTTGTAGTTGAAGAGGAGGAACTGTAGTTTGGGACAAAAAATTCACCCTAATGGTTTTAGAGTAGGTATCACTAGAGATTGGCATGCTACTTGGTTTGCTGGGCAAAAAGATTACGCTAGCCTTGTGAAAGAGGATATTGATATCCGCCGAGCAATAGATGTGATGTATGAAGATGCTGGAATATCAAAGGTTGATATCGAAAGAGATTCCAATGAGGTGGCAGTTACTATCCATACCGCAAGACCCGGTATTGTGATTGGTAGGGGAGGGCAGAGGGTAGACGAGCTTAGGAAACATTTGGAGACCCTCACAGGAAGCCGAAGAGCCAAACTTAATGTAGTAGAGGTTAGGCAAGCTGAATTAGATGCCTATCTCGTCGCCCGCAACGTCGCCGACCAACTTGAAAGGAGAATAGCCTTTAGAAGAGCTATTCGACAAGCGATAATGCGAACAATGCAGGCTGGGGCTGAGGGAATAAAAATCACATGTTCGGGAAGACTAGCTGGTGCAGATATAGCTAGAGCAGAGAAAGCGATGGAAGGAAGGGTTCCATTGCACACCCTGAGGGCAGACATAGATTATGGATTAGCAGAGGCTCAAACAGAGTTCGGTGTCATCGGAGTAAAAGTATGGATTTGCAGAGGAGAAATATTAAACCCCACGATAATTGGGGAAAATTCATCTAGCTCAGACCAAATTGCTGCTTCAAACGAAATAGAAGAAACAGATGTGGCACCAATCCAGGTGATGGTTACGGCTCAGGAGGATAACCCTGTTTCTACAGGATCTTCGTTGGATCAAACAGAATCGGTGAACGAAGATAACAAAGAAGATGAAGGAGCAAATACAGATGCTTCAACCTAAAAGAGTGAAATATAGAAACCACCATAGGGGTAGGAGGAAAGGACTATCTGTTGCTGGTAGTTCTCTAAATTTTGGTGATTTTGGACTTAAGGCCACGGAAAACGCTTGGGTAACTTCCAGACAAATTGAGGCTGCCAGAAGGGCTATGACTAGGTATGCCAGGAGAGGCGGAAGAATGTGGGTAAGAGTGTTTCCTGATAAAAGTGTGACGGCTAGGGCAGCAGAAACTAGAATGGGGAAAGGTAAGGGAGCCCCAGATCATTGGGTAGCAGTTGTTAAACCAGGGAAAATAATGTTTGAGATGGCCGGTATACCTGAGGAAACTGCTAAACATGCACTTACTTTGGCAGCATCAAAAATGCCTATGGGAACCCGAATTGTTTCTAGGACTAATGTAAGGTCTAAAGAATAGAATAATTAACAAACCAAGGATAAAACCTCAAAATACAACAGCGAGCTAATTATGGCGGAGATTGACGACATTAGAAATATGAATGATCAAGATTTAATAGAGAATCTTGACTCTATCCAGAAAGATGTTATGAATTTGAGATTTAGAACTGCAACAATGCAACTTACCGACACCAACGCAGTAAAAAAAACTCAAAGGAAGATAGCAAGAATAATGACAGTTATAAGAGAAAGAGAGATATCAGAGAGTTCCTCATGAGTCACGATCGTAGAAAAATAAGGGTGGGACGAGTAGTCAGTCAGAAGATGGATAAAACGGTCGTCGTTTCGGTTGAATGGAGTCAGCCCCACAGAATATATAAGAAAAATGTCAAACGCTGGAATAAATTTATGGTTCACGACGAGGGAAACTCTTGCAATCTTGGAGATACGGTTCGGATTGTAGAAACTAGGCCTTTGTCTAAAACCAAAAGGTGGAAAGTTACCGAAATAATACAAAAGGGTGATGTGGCAGAGGTTCAACCGGGAGAGATAACTGTGCCTGCAATGAAAAAAGACGATGGTAAAGATAGCGAGTAAATGTTGAGGCGACAACGATGATACAAATATATACGAGATTAAAGGTCGCAGACAATTCTGGTGCAAGGCTCATAAGTTGTATAGGAGTGCCAGGTGGGTCTGGAAAAAAATATGCTTGGCTGGGTGATGTAATAGTTGCCTCAGTAAAAGATGCTGCTCCTGCAGCTGGAGTGAAAAAGGGTGAGGTAGTTAAGGCCGTGATTGTGAGAACCGCAAAATCTCATCGAAGAAAAGACGGATCACATATTAAATTTGATGAGAACGCAGCCGTGATCATCAATGAAGACAAAATGCCTCGAGGAACTCGTATTTTTGGGCCTGTAGCTCGAGAATTAAGGGATAAAGATTTCATGAGAATTGTGTCTCTTGCCCCGGAGGTCATATAAGAAATGAAGATAAGGAAAAACGATAATGTGTTGGTGATTAAGGGAAAAGATAAGGGCAGGCAAGGACCGGTCCAGAGTGTATTTCCAGGTAGAGGAAAAGTTTTAGTTGAGGGCATCAACTTGGTTAAACGACACAGGAAAGCTCAAGGCATGAGTGGTGCTGAAATTGTGGAGAAAGAACTCCCGGTAGCGGTTGCTAACGTGATGCTTGTTTGTACCCACTGCCAAAAGCCGGCAAAAGTATCAAACAGAATAATGGGAGACGGTTCGAAGGGAAGAATCTGCAAAAATTGCGAAGAGGTTATTGAATAATGCCAGATGATAATACCAATCAATCTGCCACCTCGAGTGGTAGCGCACCTCGTCTTCTGCAAAAGGTAAGAGATGAGATAGGTCCAGAGATGATGAAGGAATTTGGCTATAGCAGCGTGATGCAGATACCTCGTTTGAACAAGGTGGTTATCAATATTGGGTTAGGAGAAGCTTTGCAAAATGCTAAAGCCATTGAAAGTGTGACGGCTGATCTGAGCCGTATCACAGGCCAAAGGCCTGTGACCACGAAGGCTAAGAAATCGATAGCAGGATTCAAGATAAGAGAAGGAATGCCCATAGGTGCCATGGTGACTATAAGAGGCCGAAGAATGTATGAATTTACTGACAGGCTTTTGAATGCATCATTGCCAAGAATTAGGGACTTCCAAGGTCTTTCAAGGAACTCTTTCGACGGTAGGGGAAACTACTCAATTGGAATAAGGGAACACACCATATTTCCGGAAATTGATTACAACTCGATTGATAGGATACGTGGTATGCAAATCGTGATAGTTACATCTGCCGTAAATGATCAAGAGGGTATGAGGTTCCTAGAATTGGCCGGTATGCCTTTTATAAGAAACTAATCAATTGAATAAAATTAGGATTAATAATTTTCTAAGGATATAAAAGTGGCAAAAAAATCATCTGTTGCAAGAAATGAGAAGAGACGAAGACTGGTGGAAAAGTATGCTGAGAGAAGGCAACGACTTCAGGACGTTATAAAGGATGCCAATTCATCTTTGCAGGCGCGTGCGGAGGCTAGGACAGAGATGTCAAAATTGCCAAGGAATGCTAACCCCGTAAGAATAAGAAATCGGTGCCAGATAACTGGCAGGCCTCATGGTTATATCAGATATTTTGGGTTGTCTCGTATAGCTTTTCGTGAGATGGCACATGCAGGTGAACTACCTGGTGTAAAAAAAGCAAGTTGGTAGGTAAAAGAATATGTCATTAACAGATCCGATCGCCGATATGCTCACAAGAATTCGAAACGCAGTGATGATTGGCCATCAATCAGTCGATGTACCAGTCTCTAACTTAAAGGTAGAGATAGCTCAGATATTGGAAAAGGAAGGGTTTTTGGAAGGGTATGAGATACAAAACGAGGGTCAAATCGATGCGAATATACAATTGAACCTCCATTATTGGCAAAAAGGAGAACCTGCAATAACTGGATTAAAGAGAATTAGCAAGCCAGGTCTTCGCATATACTCCAAAAATAATGAATTACCGATTGTATATGGTAATAGAGGAATTGCTGTGGTCTCAACAAATAAAGGTGTTATGACAGGGATAGAGGCAAAACGGAGCGGGGTAGGTGGTGAGGTTTTATTCTACGTTTGGTAGGGAGTATTTTTATGTCGAGAATTGGAAACCAATTAATACAAATACCATCGGGCGTTGATGTAACTATCGATGGGACGGAAGTCACAGTAAAAGGCCCTAAGGGTAGCTTAAGTCAAAATTTTCACCAGGATATGATGATTAGCCAAGATGGAGACATAGTCAAAGTCACTAGGCCTAGTGATGAAAGCAAACATAAAGCTTTTCATGGACTGACCAGAAGCCTGTTATCTAATATGGTAAAGGGAGTTAGTGAGGGTTTTACTAAGGAATTGGAATTAGTAGGTGTCGGTTACAGGGTGCAACAAAAAGGAAAAGGAATATCTTTGAATGTTATGTTTAGCCATTCGGTGGAAATACAACCTGATTCGGGTGCTGAATTAGAAGTGGACGGAAATACGCACATAAAAGTGTCAGGTATTGATAAACAGGTTGTTGGTCAATTGGCGTCCCAGATTCGTAAAGTAAGGCCACCAAACGTATATACGGGCAAGGGCATCAGGTACGCTGGCGAGCTGGTGAAGCTGAAACCTGGGAAGAGTGCAAGGAGAGCCTAAATTATGTCAGCTTTAAATGGAAAAATGAGAAGGATGATTCGTCATAATAGGCTCAGGTCTAAGATTTCAGGCACCGCCGAGAGACCGCGGTTAGCAGTCTATAGAAGTATCTCACATATATATGCCCAATTGATTAATGATGTGGAAGGAAGCACTATTGCAGCTGCCTCCTCTCTAGAGAATGAATTGAAAGATAAAGATACAGACTCGGGAAAGATATTAATATCAAAAGTGGTTGGAGAGTCAATTGGTATGAGAGCGGCTGAAAAAGGAATAAGTGAAATAGTATTTGACCGAGGCGGATATAAATACCACGGAAGGATCAAGGCAGTTGCCGAAGGGGCTAGGGAAGCGGGGTTAAAATTTTAGCAGGGTATATTAATAATATGCCCAGATTTAGGTGTTAAATAGATGCAGGAAAAACAGGACAGAAGAAGAAACAAAGATCGGGAAGAAGAGTCTCCGATAACAGAACGCACCGTTCGCATTAATAGAGTCTCGAAGGTGGTGAAAGGTGGACGACATCTTAGTTTCAGTGCCCTCGTAGTGGTTGGTGATGGAGAAGGACGAGTTGGAATAGGTATGGGAAAAGCTTCTGCTGTGCCAGATGCCATCACCAAAGGTTCTGCATATGCACAAAAAAATATGGTGGATATTCCATTGAAGGGAGATACCATTGCTCATGACGTTTCAGCTAAATTTGGCGGTAGTATGGTAATGCTGAAGCCAGCCCCTCCTGGAACAGGGGTGATCGCAGGAGAATCAGTCAGGGCCGTTGTTGAATTGGTGGGTGTGAAGGATATTGTTACTAAAGTGAGGCGAAGCACCAATCCTACCAATGTTGTTAAAGCAACCCTCAAAGGACTCCAAATGCTTAGGGACCCAGAAGTTGAGATTTCTCGAAGGCGGGAATACGCACAGCGGACCGCACTTGCAAAGAGCGACGCACTTTCACAGGACCCATTAGATTAAGGTATCGCAAAATGGCAAAAATTTCGGTTACATGGAAAAAAAGTACCATCGGTTATTCTCAAAGGCAAAGAAGAATAATAGAGAGTTTGGGACTTAGAAAATTAAACCATACAGTGGTACATGAATCATCCCCTTCTATTATGGGGATGCTAAAGAAAGTGGGACATTTGGTTGAGGTTAGAGAGCGGGAATAATGAGGACTGATTATTTAGGTATTTAGATATGACTATGCAAAATCACACAATAAAATCTTCAGGATCTAAATCTGGGAAGCGAAAACGTATTGGCCGCGGAGATGGTAGCGGAAATGGGAGTTTTTCTGGTCGAGGGATGAAAGGTCAGAAATCCAGAAGTGGCGGGGGTGTTAGACCAGGGTTCGAGGGTGGTCAACTGTCTTTGATCAAAAGAATGCCGTCCTTGAGAGGCTTCACAAACATTTTCAAAACGAAATATCATCTAGTAAACATAGATAGTATTTGTCGTGTGTACCCGGACGGAGGCGAAGTATCCCCACAAGGATTGGTTCAAAGCGGAGTTATCAAAGATGAGAAATTACCCATAAAAATTTTGGGTAGGGGTGAAATAACGGTAAATTTGAAGATCTCTGCTCATAAATTCACGAAATCTGCTAAGAATAAAATTGAGACGGCAGGTGGAACAATACAGGTAATAGAATAGATGGTTCGACAAGCCCAATCGTCTCGATCTGATCAATTATCGCGACCTCAATTAATCCAGTCCATGCTGGATGCAATGAAGGTTCCAGATTTACGGTACAAAATCCTTTTCACCTTTGCAATGCTCCTTATTTTTAGGTTTGTTGCTCACGTTCCAGTACCTGGCGTTGACACTCAAGCCTTATCCCAAGCATTTCGTGATCAAGCACTTCTAGGGTTCTTGGATCTATTCAGTGGCGGTGCTTTAGCCAATTTAAGCGTGGCTGCTCTAGGTGTTTACCCATATATCACGGCTTCGATCGTTATGCAGATACTCACCCCAGTTATGCCTGGTCTCAAAGAGTTATCTCAGGAAGGGGAGTTTGGACGCCAAAAAATCAACCAATATACCCATTTTTTGACAGTTCCGATTGCTTTCATGCAAGGTTGGGGCCAGTTAACCCTTCTCAGATCGTCTGGAGTGCTTCCTGGGGTCGATTTTGGCCTAAATTTGCATACCTTTGCCATGATGTTGTCACTTGTTGCAGGTACCATGTTTTTGGTCTGGCTTGGCGAGTTAATAACTGAGAGAGGTCTTGGTAACGGGGTTTCTCTAATCATATTTGGTGGTATCGTTGCAGGTCTGCCCCAAATGCTGGGAAGAGGATTTCTAGAAAATGACTATGTATCTACACTAATTATGCTTGGGGTAATTGGGTTTGCATTGATATATATAATCGTTTTTTTTAATGAGGCACAGCGTAGGGTGCCAGTGCAATATGGCAGGAGTGTCTTCCGTGGAGGACGGATGCAGCGTCAGAGTGGGTCTTCTTTTTTACCCATCAGAGTGAATACAGCAGGGATGATCCCGTTGATTTTTGCTTTTTCAATAATAATCTTGCCAGGGACGATTGCTAGCTACTTTAACGATCCATTGGACGATGGGTTTTTAAATTCGATCGCCTCTTTTTTTGCAAGTACTCTTGATCCATCAAACCTTCCCTATTGGATAGCTGTTTTTATATTGGTAGTAATGTTTACTTTTTTCTATACCCTGGTAATTTTCCAACAGCAAAATCTTGCTGAAACTTTACAAAGAAACGGTGGATTTATACCTGGGATACGCCCAGGATTACCAACTCAGGAGTATCTAAATAGGGTGATAATAAGAATCACTTGGGGAGGAGCCCTTTTCCTGGGTGGTATCGCAATAGTTCCATATTTTGTCTCTGAGCTAACTGGAATTCAAGCCTTAACCTTAAGTAGTACTAGTTTGCTAATCATGGTTGGAGTGGCCTTGGATACTATGCGGCAGTTGGAGTCTCAGCTATTGATGCGTAACTATGAAGGATTTTTATAGGTTTCACATGTATCAGCGCGAAGGTGAGTGGGTATGAAAATAGTCCTTATGGGTCCCCCAGGTTCGGGTAAAGGTACCCAGGCTTCCTTCGTAGCTTCCCTTGTGCAGGTTAATAGTGTGTCGTCTGGAGACTTGTTTAGGGAGAATCTAGCCAATGACACCGAGTTAGGGAAATTGGCCAAAACCTATATGGATCAAGGCAAATATGTACCCGATGATGTGACCATAAATATGGTGATGTCTTGGATAGAAGATCCTGGAAATAAAAGAGGATTCATTTTAGATGGATTTCCTCGGACACTGTCGCAAGCACAGGCATTAGATGATCGCCTGAGTGAAGTAGGTGGGATTGATAAAGTAATATTATTCAAGGTGCCGGAATTGGAGTTGATAAAAAGGTTGTCTGGAAGGATGCTGTGTAGAAAATGCCAAACTCCATATCACAAAGAATTCTACCCTCCCATAAATGATGGTGCGTGCGATAAATGTGGCGGTGATTTGTTCCAACGAGATGATGATTCAGAGGTTGTTATGAGGGAGCGGTTGAAGGTATATAGACAAGAAACTGACCCAGTTGTTGAAAGATATAAAGGAACTGGCAATATACTCGAAATAGATGGGTCTCTCCCAATACGTGTGGTTGAAAAATCTCTAAGGAAGGCTTTGGGATGATTACCCTAGTGCGTTCATTGTATAATGGTGTTTCAGCTTTTTTGCTGACGGTTGGGATAATTTAGTTTATGACGGCCGGAAATGCTAACACCAAAGGGATAACTGTCAAGGCTCCTCGAGAGATTAGTTTGATGAGAGAGGCAGGGCGCATTATAGCCGAAGCCAAATCAGCGGTGAAAAATGCTTTGGCCCCAGGGGTAACTAGCGCAGAGATGGACGCTTTAGCGGAGGAGATAATAAAAAAAAGGGGAGCTATTCCTTCATTTAAGGGATATCAGCCAGCCCCTCATATGCCGCCTTTTCCAGCCACGATTTGTTTCTCCTTTAACGAAGAAATTGTGCATGGCATTCCGAGTGACCGTAAGATGCAAGACGGTGATATAGTCAGTGTAGATTTTGGAGCGATTGTAGAAGGATATCACGGGGATAGTGCATTCACTGCAGGGGTAGGGCTAGTGACAGACACAGCTCAGAAACTGATTGATGTGACCGCGGAATCTTTGTTTGCAGGTATAGCAAAGGCTACGCCTGGGAGCCGGCTGACTGACATATCTAATGCGATACAGGTTTTTGCAGAAGCTGAAGGGTTTTCAGTTGTCAGGGAATACGTTGGACATGGGATAGGTAGAGCCCTTCATGAAGAACCACAAATTCCGAACTATGGAAGTCCCGGTAGGGGCCCTTTATTGCAAGAAGGTATGGTATTAGCGATTGAACCGATGCTTAATATAGGCACATGGAAAACCAAAATTATGCCGGATGGCTGGACTGTGGTAACTGAGGATGGGGAATTATCTGCCCATTCAGAACATACTGTGGTAATAACTTCTGAAGGTCCTGAGGTTTTGACATAAAAAGGGCAGGAAGACTAACGATAGGAGTTTTATGACTAAAAGGGAAAAAGAGTCAATAGAAGTAGAAGGTACCGTGCTAGAAGCACTGCCGAATGCTTCTTTTAAAGTTGAACTCGCCAATGGTCATGAAGTACTCGCCTATATATCAGGGAAGTTGAGGGTTAATTATATTCGGGTTTTGCCTGGTGATAGAGTGCTGGTGGACCTATCTCCATATGATCTAACAAGGGGCAGGATCACATATAGGTTTAGATAGTTTATTAATGGATTTGAAAGAAACGACAGCAGTACGAAATGGAGTAGGTTATGAAGGTTAGCGCTTCCGTGAAAGTTAGGTGCGCTAAATGCCGGGTTATTCGTCGTAAAGGTCGGGTAAGGATTATCTGCGAAAATCCCAAGCATAAGCAAAGACAAGGATAAAGGTGACTGATGGCTATAATAGCAGGGGTGAACATACCAGACGCGAAACGGGTCGAGACTGCATTGACCAGTATCTATGGGATTGGTCGAACGATGGCATTGGATGTAATTAACCAGGCAGGGATTATTGATAATCCCCGAGTAAGAGATTTGTCGGATGAAGATTTGAATCGAATGAGGGAAATCATAGATAAAGGGCGTATGGTGGAAGGGGATCTGAGGAGGGAGGTCAATCAAAACATACGAAGATTGATTGACATCGGGTGCTATCGAGGAACACGCCATAGGCGAGGGCTACCTACAAGGGGTCAAAGGACTAAAACTAATGCCAGGGCTAAAAGAGGCCGAAAAATGGCAGTTTCGAGGAAACATTCTACAACTAGGTAAACGAAATTTCTTAATGGCATCGGTAACCTAAGGAGTTAAATAATGGCTAGACGGCCGAGGACAAGAAAAAGGGATAGAGGACCTGTACCTTTGGGTAGAGCGTACATTCAATCTACCTTCAACAATACGATAGTAACTCTGACTGACCCTACTGGTAATACGGTTGCCTGGGGCAGTGCAGGAACAGCTGGATTTCGAGGCTCTCGTAAATCGACAGCTTTTGCTGCTCAAAGAGCTGGAGAAGACGCAGCAAAGAAGGCTATGGGCGAAGGGGTAAGGCAAGTAGATGTTTTTGTCAGAGGCCCAGGAGCTGGAAGAGAGGCTGCGATTAGAGCCATACAGGGGGCCGGGATAATCGTTAGTAGCATAAAAGATGTTACTCCCATTCCCCATAATGGATGTCGTCCTCCGAAGAGAAGAAGGGTTTAGGAAATATTTTCTACCTTCCAAACATGAAATTAGCAGAAAAAAATAGAGTGTAAACAAATGGCAAGATACACAGGACCGATTCAGAAAAAACTCAGATCCTTGGGACTAGATAATTATGGGGCCTATAAAGTTAGAAAGGAAAATAAATCTAACCAAGGCTATACACGCCGAAGACGTGTTTCTGCATACGGATTGCAGTTGAAAGAAAAACAAAAGGCTAGATTTTTATATGGAATCATGGAAAAACAGTTCAAGAATTACTATGAAAAGGCCTTAGATATGGATGGAATAACTGGCGATAATCTCATGGTGTTACTTGAGAAACGTCTAGACAATGTTTTGTATAGGACCGGCATGTTCTTTTCGAGAAAGCAGTCAAGGCAAGCCGTCAACCATGGTCATTTCATGGTAAACGCAGCTAAAGTAGATATTCCTTCCTATCAGGTAGCGCAAGGAGACCAAATTTCGTGGGGACCAAAGGGCCAGAAAACGGAATTGTTCGAGATAGCAAAAAGTAATTGTAAATCTATCCAGAGTCCTCATTGGATCAATCTGGATCAAGATAAAATGACTGCCTCAATAGTCACTGAACCTGGGGCGGAAGATGGTGAAATAATCATCGATACAGTTCAGATTGTGGAATATTACTCAAAGTAAATACAGGAGACTATTTAAATGGTAACGGATTATACTGCGATGTCTATCTTGGATGCTCCTGAAGAGGAAGAGGAGGAGATTGTTGCCAATCCACGTATATCGGTAGCGGAAGCATCCGAAACGTATGGGAAATTTGTAATTGGTCCTTTAGACCCAGGCTACGGTGTAACTTTAGGGAATCCATTGAGGAGAGTTTTATATAATTCTTTATCTGGCTCTGCTATTACATGGGTAAGAATCGAGGGTACTCTGCATGAGTATTCAAACATTGACAACGTCAAGGAAGAAGTTTCAGAGATATTGCTCAATGTAAAGAACTTGAGGATACGGACCGGATCAGAATCTGTGGGACAACTTAGATTAGTGACCAAAGGAGAAGGGAAAATCACTGCCGGGGATATTACACCCTCTTCAGAAATTATTGTAGTAAATACTGATCAGCATATTGCCACCTTAGATTCTCCCGATGCGGAACTTAATATGGTTTTGAATGTTGATCATGGAAAAGGCTATAAGGTAGCTGATAGCAGCGAAGGACATCCCATAGGGGTAATTCCTATAGATGCTGTCTTTACGCCGGTTAGAAAGGTTAATTACACCATAAACCAGACTAGAGTAGGCCAGAGGACTGACTTCGAAGAACTTCACTTTGAGGTATGGACAGATGGCTCAAAATATCCGGTGGAGGCAGTTATAGAGGCTGCAAATATACTGGTGAATCAGTTTTTCCTTTTCACCAAGGCGGAGGATGCCCAAGAAGGCTCTGATGGAGTATCAATGGATATACCGGCAGAGCATTACAATATGACAGTGGAGGAGTTAGAACTTTCATCTAGGACTTTGAACTGTCTTAAGCGTGCCGCCCTTAATAAGGTTGGCGAAGTTATGGAGAAGTCAAAAAGTGAATTGTTGGAGATAAGGAATTTCGGAGAAAAGTCCTACAGGGAACTTTATGACAGGTTTAGAGAGCTGGAAATACTACCAGATCATCTAGATCCAGAATTGAATGCCAGCCAGGAAGAACAAATCGCAGAAAACAATCCTGAAATCGAAGTTGATGAAGGATAGAAATAGGAGATATTCATTGTGAGACATCAACTTTCAGGAAGGAAATTAGGTAGACCCACTGGACATAGACTTCTCATGCTTAGGAGCATGGCGACTGACCTGTTGCGAAATGAGAGGATGAAAACTACAGATTCCAAGGCTAAAGAAGTCAGAAAGATGGCTGAGAAAATTATAACCTTGGGTAAGAAAGGTAGCCTACACCATAGGAGACAAGCGGCAGGCTTGCTCACAGACGAAGCTGTCGTGAAAAAAGTATTTGATGAGCTTGGGGATCGCTATCAAGATCGGAATGGTGGTTATACCAGAATAACTAAGCTGGGCCCGAGGAAAGGGGACGCTTCTGAAATGGCTATTTTAGAGCTGGTTGAATAGGTACAAGAATTTCCAAGTAAACATGAGGTTGGCGGTTATAATTGAGTATGAGGGAACCAGATACCATGGATTTCAATATCAAACTAACGCAAGCAGTGTACAGGAGGAATTAGAAAACTCAATAGAAAGGCTCACCGGTAGAAAAACAAGAATTACCGCGGCTGGGAGAACAGATGCGGGAGTTCATGCTAGAAACCAGGTTGCAGCATTCGACACAAACTCCGATTTGAAAACAAACCGGATAGCCGATGGAATGAATCATTATCTTCCAGAAGACATTGCTATCAAAAAGGTTGTTCAAGTAGGAAAGAATTTCGATCCTAGGAGGGACGCGAAATCAAGGGTTTATAGATATTCGATTTTTAATTCGAATTTTCATTCCCCTTTGAAAAGATTATATACACATTGTGTCACTGGCTATCTTGATAGAGACCTCATGTGTGAGGGTGCTAAATTGTTCCTCGGGGAACATGATTTTAGTAAATTTGCCGGTAAGGTGGAAGATAACAAAACTACTGTCAGAATGATTTATCGATCCGAGTGGACTTATGAGCGTGAAACGCTTACTTATGAAGTTGAAGGAAATGCCTTTCTTTCTCACCAGGTAAGGCGTATGGTGGGAAGTTTGCTGGATTTGGGTAGGGGAAACCTAAAATTGCAGGATGTCCAAGATCTAATTAGCGGTGAAGGTTCTGCTAGGAGCAATTCAATGCCTGCAAGAGGCTTGTGTCTTGAAAAAATAATTTATGAAAACTATTGTGATTTAACTCCTGTGAACTGAGGGATATAACTATGGCGATAAAACAAAAAATGGAACAGCCGAATATAAGTGAATTGAAACCGGATTGGCATGTGGTTGATGCGGAAGGTAAAACACTAGGTAGGATAAGCTCAGAAATTGCGATCCTTCTGCAGGGTAAACATAAACCTGGCTATGTCCCTTATTTAAATACAGGGGACTATGTTGTTGTAGTAAATGCAGAAAAAATTCATGTTACAGGAAAGAAAATAGAGCAAAAGAAATACTATCGACATAGTGGATACCATGGTGGTTTAACGGAAAGAACTTTACAGCAAATGCTGGATACACACCCTGACCGTGTTATTAGACAGTCTGTGAAAGGGATGCTGCCCAAAAACGTACCGGGAAGGAGAATGTTGGGCAGATTGAAAGTTTATTCAGGAAGTGAACACCCTCATCAGGCACAAGTAAATTCTGATGAGTAACGAAGGGTTAATTTCCTCATTCTGAAAGGAGAAAACATTGGTTGAACAACAGTACACATATGCAGTTGGTAGAAGAAAAACTTCAGTGGCGCAGGTTAGGTTATATCAGGATGCGGGCCCTGTTGTTGTTGAAGATAAATTAATAGAAGACGCTTTTCCTTTTAGTACATGGCAGCAAGTAATAAATGAGCCTTTCACCGTAACAAACACCCAAGGAAAATTTAGGGTCGTCGCCAAGGTAAAAGGTGGTGGAGTTAGCGGACGGGCCGGAGCCATAAGGCACGGCATCTCAAGGGCTCTTGCTGAAATTGACAATGGCAGATACAGAGATGAACTGAAAAAGGCAGGGTTACTCACCAGAGATTCACGTGTGAAAGAACGTAAAAAACCCGGCCTTAAGGGAGCACGAAAGGCCAAACAATACACCAAACGGTAACTTAAGCTGTAACTTGAGTTTCTTGGTGCTTTCAAGATAGGTGCGGAGATTGGCAAATTCGAGAGCCATAACGTCAGCTGTTTTTAATACCTCCAGATTATCCATGGCAATGGAAAACTATCTTTTGTCTATTCTTCGTCTTGAGGAACAACAGATCAAAGTTTCTGTTGCCCAATTGTCTGAGCATTTTAAAATTTTGCCCCTAGGTGAAGGATTAGGCACATCACTTCCTTCGGTCAGTGCAATGATCAGACGGATGTCGAGAGAAAAACTGGTTGGTATCTCCACAGACAAAGAGATTGTTTTGACCAAGAATGGTCGTCAATATGCGGAAGTTATTTTACGAAGACATCGGCTGGCTGAAAGACTTTTGGTAGATGTCTTGAATATCGACCTTGAGTTTGCTCACATTGAGGCGCATAGACTGGAACACACGATGTCTCCATACCTAGAACAGAAGGTCGTAGACTTACTAGATAACCCTCAGACTTGTCCCTTTGGACATCCGATACCAGGGAGTGGCTATACCATTCCAGCTAACGCCATAACGTTAGATAAATGTAGGCCTAGCAACAAATATATTTTGGATAGGGTTCCTGAGGATAATCAGGACTTGTTAGCCTATTTTGTTGAAAAGGGATTTGTCCCCGAGACTTCCATTAAGATAATCGACTCATCTTTGCCAAGGGGGATTGTAACCCTAGAATGCAATCAAGATGAACTTGTTTTCAGTACTATAGTGGCCAAACTTATATGGGTTAGACCCTGAGAAGTAAAAAGTCGTGAAAATCGTCTCATCTCACCAAATGCGGGATCTTGAAGCTAGGAGTGAAACACTCGGCTTATCCACCAATGAATTGATGAATAACGCTGGGTTCTCAATAGCCAGCCACATAGCGAAAAATATGGGGCCGCTGAAAGGGTTGAAAGTGGTTTCCCTCGTGGGGACAGGAAACAACGGATCTGATTGTTTAATAGCTAGTGGCCACTTAGCTATGTGGGGAGCCACAGTTACTGCAGTAATTCTCAAACCACGTTCGGAACCTGACTTAAGGCGTCAGGAAACTTTGGAGATGGGAACCTCGTTAATAGACATAAGCGAAGGAAAAGAAAATTGTTCTTTTTCTTCTATACATTCACTTTTAAGAAATGCCCACATAATAGTCGATGGCATTTTAGGTATTGGTACCAGTTTACCCATTCGTGATCCTTTTAAAACGGTTCTTTCTGATATTAAGGCCTTAAATGCAAAAAAAGCGAAGGTTTTTTCTATAGACGTTCCATCTGGGGTAGATTCTGACACCTCTGAAGTGGATTCATCGGCTTTTAAACCGGATGTGACGCTTGCGCTCGGTCATTTAAAACCTTGTCATGTTAATCAGCCCGCTGCAGATTTTTGTGGGAAAATAATTATTTGTGATATTGGTTTGCCAAACCATTTAAGCGTTGAGATAGATACCGCATTGTTGTCGGATGAATATGTAAGACCAATTTTGCCGGGCCGATCGGTTTCGTCCCACAAAGGTAGTTATGGAAAAGCGATGGTAGTAGGTGGGTCAGATAACTACATTGGCGCTCCGGTTCTTGCAGCCTCCTCAGCGATGAAAACAGGACTCGGGCTCGTGACTATCGCAACCTTTGAGCATTTAGTAAATCCTATGGCTAATATGTTTCCTGAAGCTACCTTTTTGCGTCTCAAAGAGGACAGAATGGAGATAAGGTCCGGCCAACATATGGCGAGGCAAATTTTTGAAGCAGTCGAAGACTATAAAGTTTTATTAATTGGATGTGGATTTGGAATTTCGCGAATAACATATAGGATTTTTCAAAATCTAGTTCTGTCTAATATTAAACTTCCTCAGCTTGTTTTAGATGCCGACGGTTTGAATATGCTTTCAAAAATTTCGAACTGGTGGGATAAGATACCTTTCAACACTATATTAACCCCACATCCTAAGGAAATGTCACGTTTAACTAGGCTATCAGTGTCAGAAATACAGTCGGATCGTTTAAATGTGGCAAAAAGATTTTCAGAGCAATGGGGAGTTATTGTGGTTTTAAAGGGTGCCAATACTGTGATATGTGATCCAAATGGTTCTTCGATAATAAGCCCTTTTGCGAATCCCATTTTATCTTCTGCTGGTACTGGTGACGTATTAGCAGGTTTGATTACAGGGTTTATTGGACAGGGAAGTAGACCTTTAGAAGCTTCTTCCTTGGGAGTTTACATTCATGGTAAAACCGCTGAATCAGTTTCTCTTCAGATTGGACCTTCAGGGTTACTTGCAACTGAATTGGCCAATAATGTGCCATTTACGATCAAATATTTGAGGAATTAGAAATACTTTGGCTCAGCTTAAAGGTAATGATAGATCGGCTTTTGTGGCATCAATGTTTGGAAGAATTTCACGCCGATATGATCTGTTAAATACCCTCATGACTGTTGGGATGCATTACATGTGGAGAAGAAAAGCGGCGCAATTAGCTGCTACTCATGTCTCGGGAGATATTTTAGATGTAGCTTCTGGCACTGGTGATTTTGCCTTCGACCTACTTAAACACTCCAATGTAAACATTGTTGTTGGACTGGATTTTTCTTCCGAAATGTTAGATGTCGCTATAAGAAAAAGTGTTAAATTAGGATTGGGTGGTAGATTTATTCCTGTGATAGGCGATGCACATATTTTGCCGTTTCCGGATGAAAGGTTTGCTAGTGCCACGGTTGGCTTTGGGGTACGAAATTTTTCTGATCTGCCGAAGGCACTGGCAGATATCGTAAGAGTAACTAGGCGGGGTGGCAAAGTTACTGTGTTGGAAATTGTTAGGCCTCAAGATAGATTGTCATCTGTTTTATTTTTGCGTTATTTCAGGTGGGTTACCCCTAAATTGGGAAAGATTTTCGCAGGTGATTACGAAGCCTACAAATACCTTCCAGAATCTGTCCAGCATTTTATGTCAGCCAAACAACTCACCAAATTGTTGAAAGAGGCAGGGTTACGGAATATAAATGTTGAGACGAAAGGCATGGGGTCAATCGCGATAATTT
This sequence comes from Dehalococcoidia bacterium UBA6495, assembly GCA_002435305.1. GTDB lineage: Bacteria > Chloroflexota > Dehalococcoidia > Lucifugimonadales > UBA826 > UBA11996. The sequence continues at coordinate 95,751 of DJMH01000036.1, read as the reverse complement.
CAGGAGAACGCCCTTAATTCAAGGTCTTTCATCCAGGGTGATTTCTGTTACTAGGGGAGATTTTTCCGAAATATAGGTCAATGTCACTGTATCGCCGACACCGTAACTCCATAGGAGCGGCAAGAACTCTGACATAGTTGGAGTAGAGACTCCATCAACTGTCGTTATCACATCGCCCACTTTTAGTTTTCCTTTATCAGCCGGACCATCTGGGGATATCTGGGTTATGAAAATACCTTCCGAGACACCTAAATCGTATCTGCTTGAAATTGTATTGGTTGCATTTATACCACGAAGACCTATTAATGGTCTGGTTACCTTTCCATCTTTTATCAAACTATGAATTATCGGCTGCGCAACTGAAGAAGAGACGGAAAACCCTATTCCTTGTGCACCACTGTAGACGGCTGTATTTATACCTATTACTTCTCCCTTGGCACTAACTAATGGGCCCCCGCTATTACCTTGATTAATAGCAGCGTCATGTTGGATCATGTCGTATAAATCTCCTCTTTCAGTCTGAACTGTTCTTCCGACACCGCTTATGACACCGAATGTCACGCTTGGGCCACCCCTCAAACCCAATGCGTTCCCAATCGTAAATACCCAATCTCCAGGTCTAAGTGCACTGGATTCCCCAAATTTAATTGTAGAAAGATTGTCCGCCTCTATTTTTATCACCGCGAGATCAGTTAAAACATCAAGACCAACTATTTCAGCTGAATAGTTTCCGCCATCCGATAGAGATACTTCTATATCAGATGTATTTTGTATCACATGATAATTGGTAACAATATACCCATCATTACTGATGATTATGCCGGTTCCAGATCCTTCATCAGCAAAAAAGAAGCGGCCCCTTGAAACTATGTCTACGGATATGGATACAACAGATTTTTGGACATTTTCAACTAAATCGGCTAGGGGGAACAAATTTTGTGTAACGAGTGGGCTTTTAATTAAATGAGTATTTTCAAGTGTGATTTCCTCAGTAAAGTCATTTGAATCGACGACAGGAGATCGAGTCTCATTAGTAGAACAAGCATAACTTGCCAAAATGGCGACTACCAAGAGGAAAGAGCGAATATTTTTAAGGTTTAATCGAACGAACAATCAAATTACCCCTTCTTTTTAAAGCAAGGAACATTCTATCTAATCTGCTTTTTTCATCTTCTTCAACGCCATATTTATGGAACATCGATGTAAGTTGCGCTCCAAAAAGTAATATAATGGCGGAGATATAAAGCCATGCCAGCAAAGCTAAAAGTGCTCCCACAGATCCATAAACTGCGTTGTAAAGGGAGAACGTACTCACCACCCATATGAAACACCACTGCCCGGTAATAAACCCTAAAGTGGCAATAAGGGCTCCGGGTATCACATATTGCATTCTTACTTTTATATTTGGCATCCATGCATAAAGTATCAGTATAGATATGAACGCCAATATTGGTGAAATTAATCGGACTACTAAGCCAAGAACAAAATCTATTTGGAAATCTCCGCCTGGATCAAAATATTCGAAAAGATCTGTTACGAAGGAGATGATAGGCGCAGTCAAAAGGATTATCAACACCAATATGCCTGCACCAAAAACTAAACCGATATCTATCAACCTTTCCCTGAGGAAAGGTCTGGGACGTGTTACTCCCCAGGCTGTATTGATTCCTCTTCTAATAGCCCCAAAAGCAGCCGACGAGGCCCATATCAATCCAAGAAAACTGGCAATCCCGGTGATTGTACGAGCTTTCACTATACCTTCCATGGTTGAACCAATTAAATCACTTGAAACAGGCAGAACTTCCGCCATTTGGATAGCTAACTCGGTTCTGTCACTGTCTGGGCCAATGATGAATGCCATTACCGATACCACAGCCAAACCCAGTGGAAACAATGAAAACAATGCGTAAAAGGAAATAGCTGCGGCCATAGAAACACAATTTTTAGATAAAAAATCGGTAACGGCTTCATAAAGGAAATTTATGATGCTATTCAGGGACATCGATATAATTCTTAACTGTTTTGGCCGGAGAAAAATTCTCTCAATGCCTTAACCGTTCCTTCACGATTTTCACTATGAAGACCGTGTCCGGCACCATCTATTTCTTTAACAATACCTTTATTAGAAGGTATCTTAGTGGCCATTTCATTGGCTTGATTAAGATCTAGCACAGTAGAGGTTTCGCCCCTGACAATCATTGTATTGCAGGATATTCTCGATACACAGTCCCACAGGAATTCTCCTTCTTTAAGGGCGGTTCTACCTAAAAGCCACTTTATCTCTGGATCGGTTTTCGGTATGAGTATTCCATCCCAATTTGTGCGATAGGTGTATTTAACAACTTGCCATAATTGGTCGTTGTTTAAAGTGGGCTCGGACTCTTTATGCCAATCAAATGCTTGTTCAGGTGTGAAAAACCCTCTAGGTTTTTCTTTTGCGCCCTTTGTCATTCTTTGGTTAGCTGTGGCTTTACCGGCAGGGGAAGGGTCCGGCATTGGCCCATAATCTCCCAATGCCAAGTGGGAAATAAAATCCCCGTAATATGCCCCCAAAGCTATGCCTATTCTGGACCCTTGGGAATGGCCATAATAATCAAATGGGTATAGACCGGTGACATTGGCAAAAGCGGCTAAGTCGGAAGCAAAGTTCTGAACCGAGTAACCCCCTCTGCTCCAATCGCTATCGCCGCAACCTCGAGCATCTATGGCTACAACGTGCCACTTGTCTGAAAATTCAGGGGATATTTCATCAAAAAGATGAGCATGACCACCAATACCATGCATCAATATGAGAGGTTTCTTTGTTTTGTCGCCACCCCAGTCAAGGTAATGAATATTAAGATCATTTGCAACGACCCATTTGTCTTCAGGATAAAATTGGCTCATGTATAACACCTCTTATTTAAACTTGTCCAACGTTCGTTGAAACCGATCAACCTATTCTACCAATTACGGGGGCTTTATCTTACTTTTTGTATGTACTGTTCTTGTAGAATTAAAGAATTGAATAAACATCGGATTTCTATAGGCACTAAATTTGAAGACTGCTGATTTTGACTACAAACTTCCACAAGAATTAATTGCCCAATCTCCATCAGAACCAAGAGATCACTCACGCCTCATGATACTGGATCGAAAAAGTGGCCGAATTAAGCACCGTAAATTCTATGACATTTCTGAATATTTAAATCATGGGGATGTGTTGGTATTTAATGATAGTAGGGTCATACCAGCTAGGATGTATGGATCAACAGTGGATAGAGGGAGCAAAGTCGAACTACTGTTGCTTTCTCAGAACAGTCCTAATGTTTGGAAGACCTTAGTTAAACCGGGACGAAGAATGAGAAAGGGGGCAAAATTTCTAATAAATGGAACTGATGGCAAACAATTAATTGGGAGAATTCGGGAGCAATATCTTGATGGTAGTCGAGAAGTTGAGTTCGAATCTGAGTTAAATTTCAAGTATTTTGGGTCACTGCCTCTTCCCCCATACATACATGAAACAATGGTACCTACTGACCGATACCAGACTGTATACGCTCAAAAAGAAGGAAGTATCGCGGCCCCAACTGCTGGTCTTCATTTCACAAAAAATTTACTCAACCGGATATCTGCGAAAGGAGTGTCGCTAGAATTTGTAACCCTTCATGTAGGTTGGGATTCCTTCCGGCCTCTGAAGACCAATGATCCTTCAGAGCATAAAATGCATTCAGAATATTGGGAACTTGCCCGAGACGTGTGTAACAGAATAAATCTGGCGAAAACTGAAGGAAGGAGGGTTATATCTGTAGGGACCACGGCGGTAAGGCTTCTGGAAAATGCCGCAAGAATTAATTTGTCTCCTACTTTAAATCCAGGTTCCGGATGGGCTGATATTTTTATTAAACCAGGATATCAATTTCGAGTTGTTGATAGTTTAATCACAAATTTCCACTTGCCTAAATCTACTTTGCTAATGTTAACCAGTGCCCTTGCCGGCAGGGATAATGTTTTAAAGGCCTATAAAGAAGCGATCCAGAACCGATATAGGTTTTATAGCTTTGGTGATGCGATGTTCATAGTTTAAACTCCTAACGGGCAGTGTATAATCCGCGTTACTATGCCGTTATTGAATTGTGTGAGGTTTCCCTAATGTATTCCCCGGGTAAAGACATATTAGAATCTCTAGGTCTCAGTCCCCTTATATCTGCTACTGGCACAGTGACTGCTTATGGTGGTAGTAGACTTAGACCGGAAGTAATGGATGCTATGAATCGAGTCTCCAACACTATGGTGAATATGGATGAACTCAATATAGCTGTTGGTAAGCAAATAGCAGCTGTCACCGGTGCAGAGGCCGGAATGGTCACCAGTGGCGCAGCTGGAGGTCTTATCCTGCAGGCAGCAGCGGTAGTTGCTGGTAATGATCCTATTAGAATGAAAAAACTACCAGATACAAATGGGATGAAAAATGAAATTGTCATACATAGAAGCCATAGATTTCCTTATGATCAATGTTACCTGTCCGTGGGGGCCAAATTTGTAGAAATTGGGGACGGTCGCAGGTGCCAACCATGGGAGTTGGAAGGTGCTTTTACCGAAAACACAGCTGCTGTCGCATATTTGTTTTCACCGTTTATAACCAGAAAAGCCTTGCCTTTTGAATATGTATGTGAAGTAGCTCATTCTAAGGGAATACCTGTTATTGTAGACGCCGCTTCGTACTTGCCTCCTAGAGCTAACATTACCCGCTTTATAAAAGAAGGGGCTGATATGGTTATCTACAGCGGTGGCAAGGGAATAAGAGGCCCGCAAGGCACTGGTGTGCTGTGTGGCAGGTCAGATCTCATTGAGGCTGCATATGCCAACGCGAGTCCCCACCAATTTATAGGTAGAGGTTTGAAGGTCGCAAAAGAGGAAATTATCGGTTTATCAAAAGCATTAGAAATATTTCTGTCCGAAGATGAGAAAGAAGAAAACAAAAGATACCAGCAAATGTGTGACCAAATTGTGGATGCCTTGATAGAAATTCCAGGTGTCGGGTTGCAGACCAAATTCGATCCATATGATTATCTTATACCTACGGCTTTAATTACATTTGACCCCGACAGAAATGGGTTGTCACGAGATGAGGTTTGGAAACAGATGGTAGCAGGAGACCCACCGATATATCTCAGCAATTTGGGCACACCAGATGAGTTAGCTGTTGATCCTTTCAACATTGCCGACTCAGAATTGGAAATGGTTATTGGTAGACTACGGGAATTACTGGTTCAAAATTAGTTTTATCTTGGGTTGATGGAGGTAGATTGGGAAAACATGTTAGATCGATTTAAAGTTCCAAAAGAAGATATCATCAAGGTAGACCATGAATCCCTGCAGGAAACTGTAACCCAAATTTTTGAAAAGATGGGAGTAGTACCGGAAGATGCGAAGGAGGGGGCTAGTGTGCTTGTGGCAACAGATCTTCGAGGAGTGGAAACCCACGGAGTATCTAACATGCTTCGGAGTTATGTAGGGAGATACAATGCAGGAGATCTGAATCCTCGTCCAGATTGGAAGATTGAACGAGAGACCCAAGGTACTGCAACCATCGATGCGGATAGTGGCTTGGCGGTTATATTGGGCCCTAAGGCAATGAGGATTGCCATTGAGAAAGCCACAACTGTTGGGATAGGTGTTGTGACGATGCACAACGCCGGACATTCCGGTGCAATTGGTCATCATGCAATGCTAGCTGCTAAAGAAGATATGATAGGAATGACTGCCACAGCGGGGGGGATGAGTGTACTTCCGACGTTTGGTGCAGAGCCTAGATTGGGCACCAATCCGATAGCGATAGCAGCGCCTGCAAGGAAAAATCCTCCATTCCTTTTTGATGCTGCTACCTCTGCTATCGCAGGTAATAAACTAGGGCTTGCGGCTCGTGTCGGGGCCAATCTACTTCCTAATTGGATTTCACAGATGGATGGGTCTCCTATAGGGGACGAAGTTCCAATGCCGGACCGTGGGGATTTTTATCAACTACCTTTAGGAGGAACGAGAGAACAAGGTTCGCACAAAGGTTATGGTTTTGGTTTGATGTCGGAAATATTAGCTACGGGATTAAGTGGGGCTATAAGTGCTATGGTCATCGGTTCGGGTAAAACCAGCAGGACCGGAGGAACAAGCTCCCACTATTTTTGCGCTTACAATATAGAGGCATTTACCGATGTTGAATTGTTCAAAGATAACATGGATAACATGCTTCAGGTCTTGAAGGATACGCCGCCTGCTCCCGGGCAGGATAGGGTTATGTATCCTGGGCTTTCTGAATACGAGGAAGAAGAAGATAGAAAAGTAAATGGTATTCCTCTGCACTCTGAAGTTGTGGAGTGGTTTACAGACATAACCAGTGAACTATCTGTTCCAATGGTTAAAATATTGTAAATGGTACAGTCTTTTTGTGATTTCGCACCAATATGCAATGAGCAATTCAAATATCCAATGTAGGTTTGATTCCGGATTTTTTAAAAATCCAATGTACATCTTACTTTGTAATCTTATTTAGAGACTTACATATTTGATGAATTGATGTTAGTAATTAATTAAGAGGATCACACAAATAGCAGGGAGATTTGGAGTGAGCAGCGAAAAAATTCTCATTATTGAAGATGAAGAAAATATTTTGGAGGCGGTGAAATATAGCTTAACCCAAGAAGGGTACGATGTATTTACCTCAATGGATGGGGAAGAAGGCTTAGAAAAGGCTCAAGAGATCAGGCCCGATTTAGTGTTGTTGGATATTATGCTGCCCAAAATGGATGGATTTGAGGTTTGCAGAATTCTTCGTAAGAATTTGGATATGCCAGTTTTTATGATCTCAGCCAAGACTGAGGAGATCGATCGGGTTGTGGGTCTTGAAATTGGAGCCGACGATTATCTAACTAAACCTTTTAGCATGAGGGAACTTGTTGCCAGAGTTAGAAACGTTCTCAGAAGGGCGGCTTTAAATCCGGTAGAAAATGATCTTGAAGATATAAAATATGGTGAATTGGAAATTCACTTAACCAGTCACAGAGTCATAGTCAGAGGTGAGGAAATCTCTATGAAGCCCAAAGAATTTGATTTGCTTTATTTTTTGGCTTCACATAAAGGCAGAGCCTTTACAAGAGATCAGATTCTGGAAAAATTGTGGGGTAATGAATTTATTGGGGACATTAGAACTGTAGATGTTCACGTAAGATGGATTCGAGAGAAGATTGAGGCGAACCCCAGTCAGCCTAAAAAGTTGGTAACAATAAGAGGGCTAGGGTACCGGTTCGACGGGTAGTATATTTGTCAGGGGATGACTGTGTTAAGTTTTTTTAGCTCACCTCTATGGAAAATAATTTCAGTTTTTTTAGTTTTGGTGACTTTCGTCATCATTTTCTCGAGTGTCTATATATTTAATCGGCTGAACGAGGTTTACTCGGATCAGGCTAGCGAATTAGTAGTCGTTGTGATATTGGTTGGCCTAATGACGACCTTTGCCGCGTTGCTGGTAATTCTTTATACCAGCAGAAGGATCAACCGAGCGATAAATAAATTAATCACGGGGGTTTCCTTGATTTCTGAAGGGGATCTAGACCATAGGGTCACTTCAATTTCAAAGGATGAAACCTCAGATTTATCAGATGCTTTCAACCATATGGCGGAAACTATATCTGGGACGGTTATTGCTCTTTCCTCAGAAAGAAACACTTTGTCTGCCCTTCTGGACACTATGGGGGATGGGGTGATCGTTACTGATGAAAATGGAACGATCACTTTATTAAATAAGACTGCCCAAGCTATTTTTAACTTAGAAAATTCAGCATATTTGGGTTTGAGATTAGCTGACGTGATCAGGGATTTCGAAATAATCCGAATGGCCTCTGATTGTTTTGAATCGAAAGAGTCAATACAAGATGAGATTGAGATACCAGAAATTAGACGTTATCTAAGCGTGACTACAACACCGGTGGGTTCAGGTTCAGAGGCAGGGGTATTAATAACTGTCCATGATTTAACAAATATTCGGCAGTTAGAAAATACTCGCAAAGAATTCGTAAGCAATGTGTCTCATGAACTCAGGAGTCCGCTAGCTTCGGTAAAAGCTATGGTTGAAACGCTTGAGAATGGAGCATACGAAGATCGAAGAATTGCCGGTGATTTCCTTAAAAGAATCGATAAGGACGTCGATAGGATGACCTCTTTGGTAGCAGATTTACTGGAGCTTTCTAGACTAGAAAGTGGTCAGGAAAATATTGAACTCGAGCCTGTCGAAGTAAGATCTTTAGTAGCTGAGACTATTTCCATAATTTTAGATCAGATTGAAAATTGCCCCACCATATCTTCTAATATAGCAGATACAGTGGAGGTACTTGGAGATAAACAGAAGATTACTCAAATACTGATTAATTTGCTCCAGAACTCTGCAAAATTCACTTCACATGAAGGCAAGGTAACAGTAAGTGCTAAGTCTGATGAGGAATTTTTAGAAATTTCAGTGCAAGATACTGGCTCCGGTATTGGGACTGAACACTTACCTCATTTATTTGAACGTTTCTATAAAGTTGATCGGTCTCGCAGGGATGGTGGTAGTGGGCTAGGCCTGGCCATTGTTAAGCATATAGTCCAGGCCCACGGCGGGGTGGTCTATGTTGACAGTATTGAAGGGGAGGGGAGTAATTTTCACTTTACCTTGCCATTATTGAACCGACTTCACGTGGTTAGGAATTTCGGTACCAATTAAGACCTCTTTTTAATAACCGTATTTTAATTCCTCGTTAACCTTTCGTTAAACCTAGCCTTGTCTTAGTCCACTAACATTTATTTGTAAATAAATCATCGGTACGGGACGCTCGGTTCGAATTAAACTCAAAATATTCAGATTTATGAAGGCAGGATTTTTACCCTGAATATGAGTCAAAGACTAAAGATATTTTAGTTTTAAGTGATTCTCCTAAAGCAAGCCTCGTACATCAGGGTCAACTTATGTGTAGATATATTTAGGGATGTTA
>DJMH01000036.1:77266-86383 GCA_002435305.1 Dehalococcoidia bacterium UBA6495 | reverse complement strand
TGTTATATAAATTGATGTTTACACTAGAAAGCATCACCAGGCTGGGGAGGGGTTTAGTAATCACAATAGGGTTACCCTTAATTTTAATAATGATGGCTTGTGGAAGTGGTTCTTCGGAAGAGCTTGTAGCTCCAGCAACTGAGCCGGCATCAAAGTTAAAAGGGACGATTGAGATAGACGGGTCTTCTACTGTCTATCCGATTTCAGAGGCTGTAGCAGAAGAATTTAACAAAGTTTTTCCGAAAGTTAGGGTAAATGTAGGGGTTTCTGGTACAGGGGGAGGGTTTAAGAGGTTTACAGTTGGGGAAACAGATATATCTGATGCTTCTCGTCTAATGAAAAACCCTGAAGAAACTAGTAAAGCCGAGGAAAACGGGGTTACTTATGATGAGCTCAGACTTGGTACGGATGGGCTTTCCATAATGGTTAATCCCGATAATAACTTTGTTGATTGTTTGACAGTTGAGGAATTAAAAGCAATTTGGAATCCTGAGTCAACGATTACAAATTGGAATCAGGTACAGAGTGGGTTTCCAGATCAGAAGATAAGGTTGTATGGACCTGACAGTGACTCCGGGACCTTTGATTACTTCACGGAAAAAATAAATGGAGAGGCTCAGGCTTCTAGAGCTGATTACACTGCCAGTGCAGATGACAATGTTCTGGTGCAAGGCATCGCAGGCGACAAAGGCTCTTTAGGTTATTTTGGGTATGCTTACTATGCTGAAAACAAAGATAAGCTGAAGCTTGTTGCCGTTGATAGTGGATTAGGCTGTGTAGAACCAAGCCTTGAAACAATACCCTCCGGTAAATACACACCACTGTCGCGACCACTGTTCATTTATGTAAATAAGAAAAGCTACCAACGGCCAGGAGTTAAAGCTTTTGTAAATTTCTACATGGAGCAGGGTCCTAACCTCACTAATGAAGTCGGATATATAGCCTCGGGAAATGCGACTTATACTGACAACAAAGATAAGCTGGCAAAGTAACTAAGAATCTCCTACTGTAGTTGTTTCCAAGTTATATTTGTAGGCTTGGGAGTAGGGGGTCATAATGGATGGAGCTGTAGATGACGCCCCACATCAAATACCGCTAGAGGAGACTATAACCGAAGTGTCAGGGCTCATGGATCCTAAAAAAAAGTTATGGGTAAAACTTGAAGGATCTATTGTTAAATGGTTATTTATGTCATGCGCATTGGTGTCAATATTGACGACAGTGGGCATTCTTATAATCTTGTTGTATCAAGGCTATGGGTTTTTTAAGGAAATAAACCTTTGGGAATTTCTCACAGGTACTCGGTGGACTCCAATATTAAAGCCTAGATCATACGGGGTTTTGCCTCTCGTTTCAGGAACCTTAATTGTAACTGTGATTGCCGCTTCAGTAGCTCTGCCTGTTGGTCTTATGACTGCTATATTTTTGTCAGAATATGCGGCGGATAGAGTTAGGAGGGTTATTAAGCCGATATTGGAGATTCTCGCTGGTATACCCACTGTTGTTTATGGGTATTTTGCCCTTACATTTGTCACTCCACTTTTACAAAATGTACTGGATGATTTGCTGATATTTAATGCGTTGAGTGCAGGGCTCGTGATGGGAATTATGATCATACCGATGGTTTCTTCCCTCAGTGAAGATGCCATGATTTCAGTGCCGAGGAATTTGAGAGAGGCCGCTTATGCATTGGGAGCCACAAGATATGAGGTAAGTCTTAGGGTAGTAGTCCCGGCTGCTCTCTCTGGAATAATAGCTTCTTTCATCATTGCGTTATCGAGAGCAATTGGTGAGACAATGTTAGTAACCATAGCCGCTGGCGCTACTCCTAAAATGACTTTAAATCCATTGGAGAGTGTGCAGACAATGACGGCTTTCATAGCCCAAACTAGTATGGGAGAGCAAGCTGTGGGCTCTTTTGAATACAACACAATATTTGCGGTTGGGCTGCTTTTGTTTTGTATGACGCTTTTGATGAACCTACTTGGATTCTGGATCGTAAGAAGGTTTCGGGAGGCTTACTGATATGAAAAAAGACAAATTTATTACAGGGAATATAAATCCTAATAGAAGGTTCCGAAAAATAATCGGAGGTTGTGTATATATACTGTTTCTTCTTTCAACTTGTGTGGGAATTATTGGCTTAGGCCTTTTAATTTTTGATGTTTTAAAAGAAGGAATACCTTGGATAAATTGGCAATTCTTGACGGATTTCCCTTCAAGAGACCCTAAGGAAGCTGGTCTTTTATCCGCCTTGTTTGGAACCATATGGTTAATGTTTCTGACGGCGCTATTCACCGTACCTATTGGGGTGGGAGCCGCCATATATCTGGAAGAATATGCGCCAAGGAATCTCCTTACTAGGATCATTGAGATAAATGTTTCAAACTTAGCAGGAGTACCTTCCATAGTTTATGGTCTCCTGGGTATGGGGATTTTCGTTTATCGTTTTGGGAGCGACGAAATGTTTTTGGATAGGGTACTGATAGCCGGTGCTTTAACTTTATCCTTGCTGGTTCTTCCGATCGTTATTCTTGCTTCGAGAGAATCTATTCGTGCTGTTCCTGATTCATACCGTCAGGGGGCCTATGCTATGGGGGCAGATAAATGGCAAGTCATTAAAGGAGCAGTATTACCTTCGGCATTTTCTGGAATCTTGACAGGGACGATTCTTGCGATGTCTCGAGCTATTGGAGAGGCAGCTCCAGTTATTGCTATTACAGCTCTAGTATATATAACTTACATACCGGCTCATCCTTTTGAACGTTTTACGGTGCTGCCGATACAGATATTCAACTGGGTCGCAAGGCCTCAAGATGACTTTCGGTCATTGGCTGCTGCAGGAATTATAGTATTACTTGTAATATTGCTAACCATGAACGCTATAGCCGTCTTTTTAAGAAATAAATATCAAACCCGATCGGAGGAATAAATTGGCAGACAGTACTGTTATAAGTGTTAAAGGGTTGAATGTCTATTACGGAGATTTTCAGGCGGTAAAAGACGTAGATATGGAGATTAAAAGAGAAAGTGTTACGGCTTTAATTGGGCCTTCAGGATGCGGGAAAAGCACCTACTTGCGATGCTTAAACAGAATGAATGATTTGATTATGGGTGCCTCAATCCAAGGTGAAGTCCTATTTGAAAATAGGAATATATATGACTCAAATGTGGATGCAACAGAAATAAGATCTAGAATTGGTATGGTTTTTCAAAAACCCAACCCTTTCCCTAAATCTATATACCAGAATATTGCTTTTGGCCTTAAGGTGAATGGTTTTTCCGGTGACATGGAAGAAGCCGTAGAGAAATCACTAAAGCAGGCTGCTTTGTGGGATGAAGTCAAAGACAGGCTTAACGATAGCGCTTTCACTCTTTCTGGTGGGCAGCAGCAACGATTATGCATAGCCCGTGCCCTTGCTGTTGAACCAGAGGTAATTTTAATGGACGAGCCGGCCTCTGCATTGGATCCGATAGCTACTTTAGCTATTGAAGATTTGGTGAGAGAACTGAAGACCGATTATACAATCGTTATAGTCACTCATAATATGCAACAAGCGGCGAGGGTATCTGATGAAACAGCTTTCTTCATGGTAGGAGAAGATCGTTCTGGGTACCTTGTGGAACAGGATGATACACAAAAAATATTCACGAATCCTACGCATCAGAGAACAGAAGAATACATAACGGGTAGATTCAGTTAGAGGGGTGAGCAATGCCGAGAGAAGATTTTGAAAACAATCTTAAGGTTGTCCAGGATGAGTTAATTCAGTTATCCAGTATGGTAGAGAAGGCGGTTTTTAAGTCAATTGATGCCCTTCGTAACAGAGATATTAATGCCTCTCAGCAGGTTATAGATGACGATGATGCCATTGATGAGAAGCAGCAAGATATTGAAGATAAATGCATTGAATTAATAGCTTTGGAAGCGCCTATGGCAGGAGATTTGAGGGTAATCATATCCGTGATGATGATGGCCACGGAACTTGAAAGGATAGGGGATTATGCTGAAGGTATTGGCAAAATCAGTTTGGCAATGGGAGATCTTCCGCCTTTAAAGCCACTTATAGATATACCACGCATGTCTGACCTTGCAACCGATATGTTGAGAAGGAGTACTGAAGCTTTCATAAATAGAGATATCACCTTGGCTACGTCTGTTCGGGATGATGATGACGTAGTCGATGAACTTTACAACCAAGTATATCGAGAGCTTTTGACCTTTATGATGGCGGATCCGAGCACCATTCAAAGAGCTACCTACCTAATTTGGGTGGCTCATGACCTCGAGAGGGTTGCAGACAGAACAACAAATATGTCGGAACGCGTTATATGGTTGGTGACGGGTCAGAATCCTGATTAGGTGAATCGTCTTTCCAGGTCATTCGATTGCCCAAAGCCTTTCCTAATTTACATGCGAGTTTGTGAGCAACATCTTCAATCTTCAGGTGAGCTTCAATTTCTTCTTTAATGGAAGTGACAACGCAATCATGTATGCCGCAGGGAATAATGTGATTGAAATAGGATAGATCTGTGGTTACATTTAAGGCCAATCCATGTGAGGTGGTCTTTTTGCTTACCCTGACTCCAATAGCGGCGATCTTCCTATCTTCCACCCAGACTCCGGTCGGCATATTTTTCTCGTTAGTGACGATGCCATAATCAGCAAGACATTCAGCGATAGAAACTTTCAGGGAATTGACGTAGGCAGATGGTGTTAATTCAATCCGATCTAATTTTATTATTGGGTAAACTACCAGCTGACCTGGACCGTGGTAGGTTACTTCACCACCTCGATCGGTATTTCGGATTTCAAGATTCAGTCGTCTAATGGCATCAGTTTCTATTAATATGTCCTCCAACCTTCCCATCCTACCCAAAGTATATACATTTGGGTGTTGAAAAATGAGAACTTGATCGTCTCCTCCTGCAGCTACTTTAGCATGAGTTTTCTGCTGAATGGCTTGACCTATGTCATACCTGACTAAACCATAGTATGTAGTCAGCATTCTGGCCCCAGGTTAGTAAATTGGTGTTTCTGGATTTATAGTTTCTAGCAAGGTCTTCACAGACATACTGAATGCACTTGCTTCTGCCCCATCCATTATTCTGTGATCAAAAGATAAGCAGATATTCATCATAGATCTGATGGCTATGGCGTCCTCTCTGACCACGGGATGTTTAACTATTGCTTCTGTAGTCATTATGGCTGCCTGAGGATGATTCACTAACGGCCTGGAAGATACAGATCCCAAGGCGCCTGTATTATTTAAAGTGAATGTACCACCTTGGACTTCAGGTAGGTCCAACTTACCATTTTTTGCCTTGGTTACGAGATTTTCCATAATTCCAGCTATTCCGGCTATGCTGAATAGATCAGCGTTGTGTATGACGGGAACTACCAGCCCGCCAGGGGCCGCAACAGCTATACCAATATTTATGTTTTTTTTCAGGATGATTCCTTCTTCTGACCATGATGAATTCAGTAATGGATTTTTCTTTAGTGATTCAGCAACTGCCTTTACTACAAACGGCAAGTAGGTGATGTTGATACCTTCCTTATCCATGAAGGACTTTTTGATGCTTTGTCTTTTCAATACCATCCCCGTGACATCTACAGCCACTTCACTCCAAGCTTGGGGTATTAAAGTTGCGCTTTTTACCATGTTAGCAGCTATCATTTTTCTCACCGGGCTAAGAGAAATTTTTTCTTGATCTCCCCTAGGGTTGGTGTTGTTTGCTGGTATTGCTGGTAAATCTTTGTTTTGTGGCGGGGTCAGATCTGATTCAATGAATGCGGCTACGTCTTTTCGGGTGATCCTTCCGTTAATTCCGGTGCCAGCAATTTGAGATAGGTCTATTTCATTCTCCTCTGCTAGCCTTAAAACAGCTGGAGAATACCTACCTTTTGAGAGTTGTTTTTTATCAGGAGTTGATATGGATTCATCTTGGTGGATCGGACCTCCGGACCCAGTTGGTCCGACTGGAGCAGTGTTTTTTAGAAGAACACCCGTCGTGCCAATTTCCTGATCTGTTGTATCTGGTTCAAGTTTATAGTCATTAGCACCTTCTTGATTTTCGCTTGTTTCAATGTCAGCAATAAAACCACCCATTAGGACGGTTTCACCTTCATTAGCGATGATTTCCCGAAGAACCCCTCTCACCGGGGAGGGAAGTTCCATATTGACCTTATCGGTTATGATTTCGACCAAGGGATCATACTTTTCTATTTTGTCCCCAACATTTTTTAGCCATCTGCCTATGATCCCTTCTGTGACAGATTCGCCTACCTGCGGAAGTTCGATCTTCATGATACCTAATACTCTGCTAATTCTTTGATTGCTGTTGATATTTTTTCTGCGTCTATCATAAACATATCTTCTAGTGGTGGGCTGAAGGGCATTGCCGGGACTTCAGGGCCACCTAACCTAATGACTGGTGCATCTAAGTACTCAAATGCGTGTTGCGAAATCAAAGCCGATACCTCAGATCCGATTCCGAGTGCTTGGTTGTCCTCATAAACTATCAAGGCTTTCCCAGTTTTTTCCACTGTGGCAATGATACTTTCTACATCTAAGGGTCTTACTGTTCTTAGATCTAAGACTTCTACACTAATGTCTTCCGAACTGGCTATTTGGGCTGCTTCCAAACAATGATGTACCATCAATCCATAGGTGATTATGCTTATGTCTTCACCGGTTTTTTTTACATCGGCTTTTCCTAATGGAATTGTATATTCTTGGTCCGGTACTTCACCTTTTACGAGTCGGTATGTCCTTTTGTGCTCGAGGAAAATGACAGGGTCGTCGTCTCTTATTGAGGACTTTAACAGGCCTTTCGCATCATACGGGGTCGAAGGTGTTACCACTTTTAATCCGGGGGTGTGAGCAAAGAGAGCTTCAACGCTCTGCGAGTGGTATAGGGCTCCTCTTACCCCTCCACCTTGCGGAGCTCGGAGCACCATCGGTGCGTTTAGTTTTCCTTCTGTGCCATATCGTACCTTTGCGGCCTCGCCAACAATTTGATTTATAGTTGGCCAGATAAAATCGGCGAATTCTATTTCGGCAATAGGCCGGAGCCCACTCATGGCTGCGCCTAAAGCGATTCCAGCTATTGAAGATTCAGCAAGAGGTGTGTCTATTACTCTTTCCTCACCGAATTCAGATAAGAAACCTTCGGTGGCAAGAAATACACCCCCTCTGGCGCCAATGTCTTCCCCCATGATGAACACTCGTTCATCGTTTCGCATCTCTTCGCGCATGGCTTCCCTAATAGCTTCTAATACAGTTATTACAGCCATTTCCTTTGCCTACTCTGCATACACATGTTTGAAAAAGTCGGTAGTTTCCGGATACGGGGCATTCTCTGCTTCCTCAGTTGCTTTATTTACGATTTCTTTCGCACTTTCATGAATATATTTATCTTCTTTTAGGTTCAGTATCTTTCGTTCCAAAAGCTGTTCTCTAAGTAGCCTCAAGGGATCTCTTTTTTTTGCTTCTTCAATCTCTTGAGAAGATCGGTATATGGAGTCGTCGTCGTCACTGGTGTGAGGAAGATACCGTTCGACATTCGCTTCTATTAAAGTAGGCCCTAAGCCGGTTCTAGCTCTTGCGACGGCTTCGACGGTGGTTTCATATACTGCTACGATGTCGCACCCATCAATTTCTATTCCAGGCATTCCATATCCTTCAGCCCTCCCAGCGACATTATCCACAGCCATTTGCTTAGATAACGGAACAGATATGGCATATCCATTGTTTTCGCAAAAAAATATAACGGGAAGTTTGTGAATGGCAGCAAAATTCATGGCTTCGTGGCAATCGCCGGCGCTGGAAGCCCCGTCCCCAAAATACGCCACTATGACCCTGTCTTCCTTCTTCATCTTTGCAGTCAATGCTGCTCCAACGGCTTGCGGTATGTGTGTTGCTATGACATTTGAGAGATTAATTACACCATATTCAGGATGGGCACCATGAGTTGGGAACTGCCTTGCTCCGCTTAATGGCTCTCCCTCCTTCGCAACAAAACCTTTTATTATTTCAGCTGGGGTCAATCCAAGCGTGAGCAGCACGGCAAGATCCCGATAGTAAATGTAGCATTGGTCATATCCTTTCCGGAGGGCTGCAACTGACCCTATTTGGCCTGCCTCATGTCCTTGTGAAGAAGCCATGATGGCTGCCTTTCCTTGGCGATTTAGCATCCAAATCCGCTCATCAAGAGTTCGACAAAGAACCATCTCTTCGTACATCTTCAGAAGCAACTCGTCCTGAATTTTCAAGTTTGTTTCCATTGGTTTGGTCTCAGTCAATTTTTTGCCTATAACCCGGATACGAGAATGTCCAAATTCCTAATGGCATTATATTGAGGATATCAGAGGGAGGTCAAAATTATTCAAAAGAAGGTAGATGATCGGTAAAGCCTAGTTAGAGGATCTAAATCTATATCCAACGTTCCAGATAGTTTCAATGTAAGGACTTTCTGAATTATTCTCTATTTTGCTTCTTAATCTTCTTATATGCACATCCACTGTCCTGGTTCCACCAAAATAATCATAGCCCCATATTTGGTTTAAGAGTGTTGCCCGATCATATACTCTGCCAGGGTTTGATGCCAAAAGTAGTAGCAACTCATATTCCTTAAACCTCAGATTAACTCTGCTATTCTTTATCAGGACCTCATAATTGGAGGGGTTGATTGTAAGGTCTCCTCTATTTATCAGCTCTTCTTCCTCGGGTGTAATGGTTGCTTTTTTTACAGAAAACATTGACCTCACAATTAATTCTTCCTCGAGTAATGGGGCAACAATAAAATCTGTGTTTATCATATCGGTATCAAGTGACATTAGGTCATCTGGTGAAATTATTGCCAGTGTTGGAAGATTTTTTTCTTTGCATAATTCCAATACCCTAGATATTTGCGGTCTATTGAGAAGACCTAAATCGATTATTATTAGAGGACTGCCCTTGGCAGTGTCAACTTGATCTATGAAAGTTTCCGACTCATTGGAGTTAGACACAAATATCGGTGTAACCATGTCTCCGGCAAGAAGCTGGCAAATGTCTTCTCTAGTTAATTCATTAGGTTTGTTGTGGGCTATATTCATTTCCCCTGAGCCTG
>DJMH01000036.1:56079-76958 GCA_002435305.1 Dehalococcoidia bacterium UBA6495 | reverse complement strand
TCATTTCCCCTGAGCCTGAAGGTGTATTTCACCAACATCAAATTATTCATGTGTACAAATATACAAAAAAGATAATAGGCTTTGAAAGCCTGTTAAAAATAGTGCACTATTCCGAGGCTGTAGATTATAGCAAATGGGAAATTTTGTGCAGATATTGAGCCTTAAATCTTTGCTCCAACGTAGGAGTGTCATATAATATTGAAAGCCCTAATGTGTTAAAGAAAAGCAGGACGGGTTAGAAATTATCCAAGTGTAAGAGAATATGGAGAACATTAGATGAATATGCGTTCCATGAGAAGCATGTTTATATATCTTTTAATAGCTGTCGGCGTAATGGCCATCTTTCTGACGGTTTTTAAGGAGCCATTTGGAGGGTCCTCAGAAATACCGATCAGTAGGGTGATATCGCTCGCATCTGAGAATAAATTGGAGTCGATTGAGATAAGTGGGGATAGCCTAACCGCGATTGGATCTGATGGTAGCCAGTACACTTCAAGGAAGGAATCGGGCTCGAGTATTGTGGAACAGTTGGAAGTGGCTGGAGTTAGTAGTGGTGCAGGGGGTGTGGATGTATCTGTTCGCGGAACTGGTGGTATTGGGAGCTTTTTTGGAATACTAATTAATTTCCTACCCATTATTTTTTTTGGGGCCGTATTACTCTTCATGATGAAGCAGGCACAAGGCAGCACCAGCCAAACATTTAATTTTGGTAAATCGAAAGCAAAGGTTTTTGACAAAGACAATCCTACTGTAAGTTTTTCTGACGTTGCTGGGGTAGACGAGGCTAAAGAAGAGTTACAGGAAGTTGTGGAGTTTTTGAAATCTCCAGAGCGGTTTTTAGCTTTGGGCGCCAAGATTCCCAGAGGCGTTTTGTTGATGGGCCCACCTGGTGTTGGTAAAACCCTACTGGCTCGTGCTGTAGCTGGTGAAGCGGAGGTTCCCTTTTTTTCTATAAGTGGGTCCGAGTTTGTTGAAATGTTTGTTGGTGTGGGGGCATCGCGAGTCAGAGATCTATTTGATCAGGCAAAAAAGCACGCTCCCTGTATTGTGTTTGTTGACGAAATTGATGCTGTCGGTAGACATAGAGGTGCAGGCCTAGGCGGAGGACATGATGAAAGAGAACAGACGTTGAACCAGATACTGGTTGAAATGGACGGTTTCAACTCGGGAACTAATGTAATTGTGCTGGCCTCCACGAACCGACCAGATATTCTTGACCCAGCTTTATTGAGGCCTGGGCGCTTTGATAGAAGAGTAACTTTGGATAGCCCAGATGTGAAGGGTAGGCAAGAAATATTGAACGTCCATTCAAAAGGTAAGCCAATTTCTGAGGATACCGATATGGAGGCAATAGCCAAGCAGACCGCAGGGTTTAGTGGGGCCGACCTGATGAACCTACTTAACGAATCAGCTATCTTGGCGGCGAGGCGGGATAAAAAGACAATCACTTATGATGAGATGGCAGAATCTATAGATCGTGTAATAGCTGGCCCAGAGAGAAAGAACAAAGTAATCAGCAATAGAGAAAAGAGGATGGTGGCTCACCATGAAGCAGGACATGCTCTGGTGGCCCATTTGCTTCCACACGCGGACCCTCCCTATAAAGTAACTATAGTGCCTAGAGGCCAAACTGGGGGACACACTCGATTTATGCCGGAGGAGGAAACTCAACTAGTAACCCAAAACCAATTGGAGGCGAGGCTGGCATCGGCGCTTGGAGGTAGAGTAGCTGAAGAGTTGGTATTTTTTGAGGTAACCACAGGAGCAGGCGATGATTTGGAACAAGCTACAAATATTGCAAGGGCTATGATTACAAGGTTGGGTATGAGTAAGAAACTGGGCCCTAGAACTTTTGGTAAACGTGAAGAACTGGTATTTCTAGGAAGAGAAATTTCAGAGCAGAGGGACTATAGCGACACAGTAGCTCAAACTATTGATGAAGAAGTACATGGGTTGATACAACATGCCTATGAAATTGCCAAAAAGTTAATTGACACTAACATGGGTAAATTAACCGCATTGGCATCTCATTTAATAGAACATGAAACTATAGAAGGAAATGAACTTAAAGAGCTTTTGGACAAGGCTTCGGCGGTGGCTTCTAATTAAGAGATAGTTAGAGTAATTAATTCCTAAATCCAATTTCTGGTAGGACGATTTTTAGCGCGTCCATGACGTCTTTTATGTCTGATTCTGTTGTTTGCCCCATGTGACCGATCCTGAAAATCTTCCCGCTGAGAGAAGCCTGACCCCCTGCTAGAACCACTTTGTGCTCATCCCTCATTTTAGAGACAAGTTTAGACCCGTCTACCCCTTCAGGTACTTCCACCGCAGTGCAAGTATTGGAGGCTATCTCATTACTGTATGGGAATATATTTAGGTTCAATTCGGCAATGCGGTCTCTTGTGTATTGACCTATCGATGCGTGTCTTTCAAAGACGGATTCCATGCCCTCTGTAATAATTTGGTCAAGAGCTAAATCAAGAGCGAACATACATGACACTGATGGCGTGAAAGGTGGTTGACCTATCTCGTAGTACCGTTTGTACTCTGCCATATCTAAATAGAATTTGGGCATAGTTGATCGTGAATGTGCTTCCCACGCCTTTTCACTAAAACTAATAAAAGCCAGCCCTGGTGGAAGCATCCAACCTTTTTGAGAAGCGGATGCAACTACATCAAGATCCCAGAGGTCTGTTTCAAGTGGTAGAGAACAAACACTGCTTATCCCATCTACCAAAATCAATTTATTGTATTCTTTCTTAACCACGGCCGAAATGGCTTGTAGGTTATTTGTAACTCCGGTAGAAGTTTCGTTGTGGGTGACCATCACAGCTTTCACGTCAGGATTGGCGTTAAGACATTTCCGTAGGACATCCAAGTCGACATCCGAGCCGAATGGGAATTCTAGACTCACTAAATCTATACCATATCGGTTAGATATAACTCCGAATCTATTGCCGAAAACCCCGACAGTTGCATTGATAGCTTTGTCACCAGGGGACAAAGTGTTTACCACGGCTGCTTCCATTGCTGATGTTCCGGAGCCAGTTATTATGTAGACATCGTTTCTTGTAGAGAAAACCGTTTTTAATCTTTCTGTGGTTCTGTATAAAATTTCCTTAAATTCAGGACCCCGGTGGTTTATCATTGGGGTTCCCATAGACTCCAATATATCGTCGTTTACAGGAATTGGACCGGGAATTCTGAGATTAACCAATTTCTTCCTCCGCACCAGCTATTGATGCTGAAATTACATGTGAAAAACAAGCCTGGAAATTTTATCACAGCAACGGGTCAACTTGAACAATAGATAAAGTTAATATCCATTTTATATTAGCCTCACATATCTTCTCCGACCTGCCCGAAGAATTCCTTTTTCAAGTTGGTCTACTGGTTGATTTTGCGTTATTTGAATTTCGTTGATCCTGACGGCGCCTTGTTCTATAAGGCGTCGGGCTTCTCCAGAACTGGACGTTAGCCCACAGCTGACAAGAACATTACTCAGCTTAATCCCGGCAGCAGCATCACCTGAAGGAATGGCGTACTCTGGTATGTCATCTGGGGCCTGGCCTTCTTGAACCGTCTTTTCAAAAAAATCCCTAGACAAACGAGCAGATTTTGCATTGTGAAAGTCGGTTACCAACTTGTATGCCACATTTTTTTTCAATTCTATCGGATTAACGGATTGGCTTTCCAATGAATTCCTGATCTCAGTAATTTCCTTTGTAGGAGTGTCAGTAAGCCAGTCGAAGTAAGGCAATATCAATGAATCGGGAATTGACATGACCTTACCAAAAATTTCTTGCGGCCCCTCATCTATGCCAATGTAGTTTCCTAGGCTTTTACTCATTTTTTGGACACCGTCTGTTCCTGGAAGCAAGGGCATTATGAAACATTGTTGGGCTTTCATACCTCTCATTTGTTGCAATTGTCTTCCCACCAGCAAATTAAATTTCTGATCCGTTCCACCAAATTCAACATCTGATTCGATGGCTACAGAGTCATATCCCTGAAGCAACGGGTACAACAGTTCCGTTATAGATATCGGCTGGTTTTCTCTGAATCTTTTTGCAAAATCTTCCCTAGCCAATATCTGGGCTACCGTAAATCTACTAGTTAGTTCTATTACGTTAGTTAGGGTAAAAGGTCCAAACCATTCGCTTTGCCATCTGATTTCTGTCCTCTCTTTGTCAACAATTTTAAAAAATTGATCCAAGTATGTCTGAGCGTTGGAATGAACTTCCTCAATACTTAGCATATTTCTTGTTTGAGATCTTCCGCTGGGATCTCCAATTTGGGCTGTCCAATCACCAACTATCAATACAACTTGGTGGCCCATCTCTTGTAGTTGCCTGAGTTTCCTTAAACCTACTGCATGCCCCACATGAATATCGGGAGCGCTAGGATCAAAGCCCATTTTGAGACGCATTTTCTGCCCCGAGTTCAATTGATCGATGAATTCGGATTTAACAATTATCTCTTCGACACCCCGATTGAGTATGTCTTCCTTTTCGGTTAGAGGCATTTGAGATACCTTTGATTAAATTTGAGCTTTCTATATTTTCAGATGAGGGTAAATGTTAACAATGTTGGAGTGTATGGGGTTCATTGGAGTTCGCCGGATTGGTTGAGTTTTCTGACTTCCACAATATCTGATTTCACTTGTGCAATTAGGTTATCTACGCTGTTAAATGTAAGCTCATTTCTAAGTTTCTCATAAAATGATATAGACAGGCTTTGGCCATATATATTCTTGTCGAAATCCAATATATAAGTCTCTACAGTCTGCTCTTTCCCACCAAAAGTGGGATTCGTCCCTACACTTGTGGCTGCTGGATATCGGTCTCCAGCAATCGTTGCAACCGTGGCATATATGCCGTTTGCAGGCATAGCGATGTCTTTATTAGTTTTTAGGTTAGCTGTCGGAAACCCTAATGACTTGCCTCTTTTCATTCCTGTGATGACACTTCCTTCCAAAGAGAATTTTCTGCCTAACATGACAGAAGCATTTTTCACATCACCGTTTGATATGAGGCTTCTTATCATAGTACTGCGAATTTGATTTCTTCCATTTTTTTTCACATCCACAACCTCCAAATCAAATCCTAATTGTGATCCTAAGATGGCCAACCTAGCAGTATCAGCCTCTCTATTTTTCCCCATTTGAAAGTCAGGACCTACGACCAACCCTTTCATTCCTAATCTATTCTTTAGTAGCCCCAGAAAGTCTTTGGCAGTTAGATCAGCCACTTCTTGATCAAATGTAATTGCGGATACAAAATCAACCCCTGTATCTTTCAATAAATCCATCTTAGCTTCAAAGCTGGTCAAAAAATTTGGTTGAAATCGGGGATTTATCACGGCGGCAGGGTGGTTTTTGAAAGTTACGATGCCTGGTGATTTTCCGTTCTTCATCGCTGATTCTATGAGTTTTTTAGCTAGGTGTTTGTGGCCCAGGTGGACTCCATCGAATACTCCAATAGTAATAAACGAATCTCTTAGATCCTTTTCTATATTCAGTTCTTCCGATAATCCCATTTACCAATGCTACTAATGTTAGTGGTTTAGGTTCAGTATTTTTGACGACCATTTTACCTAGTTGGCCACTACTTATTTATATTCGACATAAAAGCTAGCACGCGACTAAATCTCGGTCAAGAAATGTTCAAATCGGATTCCTTTCCAGATTGGTCGATGATCTCCGAGTTGCCATTATGGCCCTTCATCCGAATAGTGTGCCAGGTTTCTGGGAGGGAATTGTTTATAAGGATATTTTTCCAAATTTTTCTCCTTAAGGTCCATGCCAAGCCCAGGTTCTGTGGGTAATTTAATGTACCCAGCATCTACCTCAAAGGGATGTGTGGATATGTCTTTTCCAAGCTCTTCAAAATTTACGAAATATTCGGTAATTAAGAAATTAGGTATTGCGGCGGATACTTGGATTGTAGCTGAAAGACCTAGAGTGGTGCTGTTGTAATTATGAGGTGACACAACCACATAATAAGGTTCGGCCATAGCAGCGATTTCCTTTAATTCCAAAATACCGCCAACATTACAAACATCGGGATTAATGATGTCTGCAGCTTGTTTTTCAAAAATTTCCCTGAATTCGAACTTTGTGTACAGTTCCTCTCCAGTCACTACTGGTATGTTGATGGCTTTCTTTGCCGATGCTAATGCATCTACATTTTCTGCAAGTACAGGTTCTTCAAACCAAAATGGGTTGAATTCTTCAATTTCTTTTGCAATCTTCACTGCATGCATTGGTGCTAGTCTCCTATGCATTTCAACCAGAATGTCAATATCGGGACCAACAGCTGACCTAACAGCTTTGACGTTCTCTACGGCTTGCCTCTCTACCTTTTTGTCAACGAAAGTACGCCAGGGGCCAGGTATAGGGTCAAACTTCATAGCAGTAAAACCCATATCTGCAATCTTTTTTGCCTTTTCGGCTATCTCATTCGAATCCCAGTTACCTCCCCCCCAGCCATTTGCATAAACTCTGATCTTATCTCTGCATGGTCCACCTAATAGCATGTAAACGGGTACCTGGCATACTTTTCCTGATATATCCCACATTGCCTGTTCTAGGCCACTGATGGCACAGTAAAAATCCATAGCACCTCGCCTTCCAGCAAAATCATCAAATGACATTTGCAAAAAATGCTTTATATGCATGGGGTTTCTACCAATAAGGTATCTCTTCAATTGATCTATGTGTGAAACTACCTGCTTGTCTCGGTCAGCCTGGGTGTAACATTCTCCCCATCCTTCCACCCCTTCATCCGTGTCGATTTTCACAAAACACAAATTCTTTCCGACTCCTGGATGGATAATGTAGTGACTAATATCTGTGATTTTCATAAAGACCTCTTTTCTGCGTTGCTGATCAGAATTTATTTGTTACTACTGGGCAGTCCATCCTCCGTCTACAACCAACTCACTACCTGTCACAAAAGATGATTCATCGGAGGCGAGGTATAAAACTGCGTAAGCTACCTCTTCGGGTTTCCCGTATCGTCCCATAGGGATTCTTCCAAGCATATCTTGGAAGGCATCCGGGTCCTGTCTCACGTCTGCGGTCATATCTGTCTCAATAGGGGCAGGATGTACAGAATTGCATCGAATGTTGTCTGAGGCATACTGAATTGCCACTGATTTTGTTAATAATCTGACAGCTCCTTTTGAAGCTTGATACTGCGGGCTTATGTAATCTGCACCTACCAACCCCATCTGCGAAGAAATATTAATTATTGATCCTCCACCTGAAGAGCGAATAGCAGGGATAGCCGCTTTTATTCCTAAAAATGTTCCCTTTGTGTTGATATCCATGACTCGATCCCATTCTGGTTCTGAGGTGTCCAGTAACATCATTCTAGATGTAACTCCTGCGTTATTTACTAATACGTCTAATTTTCCAAAATTCGAGATAACTGTTCCTATCACTGAATCCCATTCTGAGGCTTTGAGGACGTCAAGCTGCGTGAATACGCATCTTGCACCAGAAGCCGCTATTTCAGATGCTGTTTTTCTTCCTTCGTTTTCTAGTATGTCTGCTATAACTACGTGAGCGCCTTCGTCAGCAAACATTTTGGCTTCGGCGGCTCCCATACCTCTGCTACCACCAGTAATTAATGCAACCTTGTCTTTTAATCGCCCCATTAGACACCTCATTGGTTATTTCTCGTCTCTGAAGCATCGCTGAATGTAGGTGACTAGCCTCAGAATCAGGATTTTAGGTTATCGAGTCTTCACTTACAAACCAAAAAATTTAACTGTGTCGTCTTACCAGCTAGAAATCAGGTTCAATTAACACTGTTTTCCTTGCTCATCCTAATTGTGGCGATTTTTGACTGAGAGTTCCCTTGACACTCCTAATATGTGAATGTGATAATTTTCACCCGATTGACTAGGCGATAATCAGGTTATGCTCGTCGAAAAAAAAGGTGGTAACAGGCAATTGGAGATAGATCCAAATTATATCAGCGCCGCCGTTTGGGCGGATATAAAAATTTTTACGTACAATATAAAATTTTTTGTGCTGTTCATGATCATTTTTGCCGCCAATATGCTGGTAGGTCACAACGCGATACCTTCTTTGGTTAAATCGCATCATGTGCCGGCCTCGCTTTCAAAGCTACGACCCCCTTTGTATTTGGTTGCTGTTGTGTCTTTCGCTGCCGCAATCTACTTTGTTGTTATTGCTTTTGGTGGCGGATTAGATGCTATTAGAGCTATATACCCTGATTTTTGGATTTAACATAGGACAGTGCTGATTTGATACCAGGTGATTTCCAGCCTCAGAAACCGACAGGGACCCAGCTCGCTAAACTGGGAGTGCTCGGTGTCGTCCTGCTTGGGGTTTTCATAGGTATAGTTCTGGTTTTGACCTTTGTGATTTCATCATGGTTGGGTAGGCCGGTTATATTTGGGCACGATGGCCCAGAACAGCCAATCGAATTTCCTCATGAAACCCATGTGAAAGAACTTGGAATGGATTGCACCTTCTGCCACCGGAATGTTGAAAAAGAAGCTGCTGCATCTGTTCCGGCCTTAGGCCTATGTATGACATGCCATTCGGCTGTTGGTGACGAATTAGAAGGTATTACAAAAATGAGAAGTCTTTACGAGGATGGGAGATCTATTCATTGGGTTAGAGTCCACAGAGTTCCAGACCATGTTCATTTTGTACATGAAGCCCACATAAGATACTTTTCTGAGAAGGAAGGGGTAGAGGCTAAAGCTGTGTGCGCCACTTGTCACGGAGAGGTGGCTGGTATGGATAAAGTTCGGCAAAATAGAGCTCTCAAGATGGGAGACTGTGTTAACTGTCATAAGCAAAATAATGCACCAACGGATTGTGTTACATGTCACTACTAGAGGTGGCCCATGGCCTTAACTAGAAGACAATTTTTGACCTTGATGGGTGGGTCAGCGGGTGCTGCTGTGCTGTTCCAGGCATGTGGGTTACCAGAGAAAGAGCTTTTTATCGACTCCCCTCCTGCTATGCCCGAGGATTTAGTATCTGGAATCGACAACTGGTACGCAACTACAAATCACCAGGGTGGCAGCTCTGAAGGGATTGTTGTAAGAGTAATGGAAGGTAGAGCCAAAAAAGTGGAAGGAAATCCAAACCATCCACTTAATCTGGGCGGCCATAGCGCACTCTCTGAAGCGGCCCTTCAAGGACTTTATCATCCTGACCGTATAAGTGCTCCACTGGTTAGAACTGGCGCTAGAGGTTCTGGTGAATACAGAGAAATAAGCTGGGAAGATGCCATAGCAAGACTTAGCTCGCGATTGGGTGAACTTGAGAGTTCTAACGAAAGTAATAAGGCAGTTTTTGTCACTAACCCGACTGGAGGCCATGCAGGGCTTGTTCTCGAAAAATTTGCTGATTCGCTCGGTGCCCGTTATTTATCATATGAAGCATTGGAGACTAATGTTCTCAGGAGCGCTCTTAAGGAAGTGTTCGGCACCGATTCGATCCCTGAATTTGACATTGATAATGCAGATTTGGTCCTGTCTTTTGGAGCAGATTTCTTGTCTTCCTGGGTGTCTCCCACCAGATACGCCCGAGGCTACGGAGAATTTAGGCAGGGACATGAGCACAGGGGTAAGCTTATACATGTAGATTCAAGATTTTCTATGACTGCCGCAAATGCCGACCAATGGGTGCATGTGAATCCTGGAACTGAAGGGTTGCTTGCGATGAGCATCATGCAAGTTTTATCTTCGAGCCACCCTAACCCGGTTTTTGGCGATCTGGATGCCGATGGAGTACTCGATTCCTATTCTCCCGCCAATGTAGCGAAAGAAATTGGAGTATCTGTCGATACCATCAATCAAATCGCCGAGGATTTTTCTCATAGTGAACATCCGATAGCTCTAGGCGGTGGATCTGCCGGTGCGCATACAAACGGTACCCAAAATCTGAAGGCTATCTACTCTCTAAACCATGTGGCTTCAAACTTAGGAGAAAAAGGTGGAGTTCTTTTGAATCCGAACCCACCTATTGATGGGGTTGGTGTGGCGGCCCCTTCTAATTCGTTTTCAGAGTTTCGTCGGCTAGCAGAAGAAATGAAAGCGGGAAATGTTAGTGTTTTGATGGTTAAGGATGCGGATGTTTATTATGGAATGACGGATACCGTTGACATGAAGGTAGCCTTGGATAGTGTGCCTTTGATTGTCAGTTTTGGAGGTATGATGGATGATACTACCTCCATAGCCGACTTAATATTGCCCCAACACCACTTTTTGGAAGATTGGGGTACGGATGTTCCACTGGCTGGTCCTGGCTATCAGATGATAGGGTTTCAGCAGCCTGTAGTAAGACCTTTCTTTGAGCACAGGGGTAGTAATCTTGGCACCAAAGGGTTCGCCGATATACTCATGGCTACTGCCCAAGTAATGGGTAAAGATTTAAGATTGGACGGAGAAACTTTTAGAGAAGTAATTAGAAATGATGTTAAAAGGTTATACGAATTGGATCGAGGCGAGACAGGCTCGAATAGCTTTGAAGGCTTTTGGAATGGGGTTCTTCAAAGAGGCGGCTGGTGGGACACATCCTCTAAGGTGGAGGATGTTCCAGAGGTTAAGAGGCTTGATGGTGTAGCCTCTCCAGAGTTTGGGGGACTTGACCAAGAATTTTATATACAACCATTTATTTCTACATTAAGTGATGGTAGCGCAGCCTCTTTGCCATGGCTTCAGGCTATGCCAGACGCTATATCGACCGCCACATGGCAAACTTGGGTTGAAATAAACCATAAAGTTGCTGAGGAAAAAGGGATATCAGAAGGGGATGTGCTGGAGATCCGACCATCAAATGGCCGGATCATTAAAGCCTTGGCAATGCCTAATCCTGCTGTGCCACCCGATACTATAGGAATTCCTATAGGACAAGGTCATAGGGATGGAGGCAGGTACTCAGCAGGAAGGGGTGCAAATATTTTGTCGATCCTGGACCTCAAACTTGACTCTGAAAATGGTTCATTGGCTTGGGCTGCAACCAGGGCCAATATCACAGCAACTGGTGAATGGATTCGCGTTCCGAAATTTGAAAATACCGTTCCCGAATTTCCGCGCGACGAACATCACCATATTATTGAAATCACTTCCGGTGACCATAATTAGGGCACTAGAACCTTTAAAAAAAATAGGAGCAAATCGATGGTAGATTCTAATAAATGGGGAATGGTTGTTGATGTTGATCGGTGTACTGGGTGCCAGGGGTGCGTGGTTGCCTGTCAATCTGAGAACAATATACCCATCAATTTAGAAGAACATTTTAATCAGCGCAGAGCCATACAATGGATAAGGATTGAAAGGTATTGGGAAGGTGAGTACCCAGACGTGAAGGCCAGATTTATTCCTATTATGTGTCAACACTGCGGAAATGCGCCTTGCGAGCCAGTTTGTCCAGTCTACGCTACTTATCACAATAATGAGGGACTGAACGTACAGGTTTACAATCGCTGCATAGGTACAAGGTTTTGTGCGAATGGATGCCCTTATCACGTCAGGTTTTTCAATTTTTGGGAGCCAGAGTGGCCTGAAAGTCTCAAAAATCAGCTAAATCCAGATGTGACGGTTAGAAGCCGCGGAATAATGGAAAAATGCAGTTTTTGCGTTCAAAGAATTCAAAGGTCCACCAGAGAATCTGAAAGAGACAATGAAGTTTTAGAGGATGGAGACAGAGGTCTTAATCCGGCCTGCGTGAATGCCTGTGCCAGTAATGCGCTTATTTTTGGTAATTTTAACGACCCTGATAGTACGGTGTCCAAAATGAAAGAGGACGCAATGCAAGAAGGGGGACGTGGGTATCGTTTGATGGAGAATTTAGGCACAGATACCAACGTTATCTACCTTAAAAAAGTTGATGGATCTGTTGAGGTCACGCATGGTTACTGATCCTGGTGATAGGGTAGTAGAATCTTATGTAGAGACTGATAATTCTGTGGAAACCAGAAAGGCTGTATCAGATGGCCTTCTGGGAATTCATAACGTCACCTCTAACACTTTTTGGCAATTTGCTGCCTTTTTTGGGATTCTGTTTCTACTTGGTGTTGTCGGGTTTGTGATGAGGTTGAGCTCGGGGTTTGACGATAAGGCGGCCTGGGGATACTACGTGGCAGTATTTGCCTTCTTAATGACTACTTCCTCAGCTGCACCTATGGTTGCCATAGCACCTCGTATTGCTAATTCGCACTGGAGGAGGCCAATATCAAGAGCTGCCGAAATATGGACTCTTGCTGGGTGCCTGAACTTAATTCTATACATACCTTTAATTTGGCTACTTCCGTCCCTGGAAAATGGTAGGAGAAGTCTTTGGTTTTATGGACAACAAGAAGGAGTGCCCGCATATTCCCCTCATATATGGGCCACACTAGCAATAGTGGGATTGGTTTTATTAGGGTTGTCCTTGTTGTGGTTATCGACTTTACCGGACTTCGCGGTTTTAAGGGACCACGGGGAAGGTTGGAAAAAGAAGTGGGGTGGAAAACTGGCACTAGGCTGGAGAGGTACCTCAGCCCAATGGAATTGGCAGCATCATCGAATGGGGGTTGTTGGGGCTTTTTATTTCATGATGCTCGTGTTCGTACACTTTTTTATAAGTGTAGAGTTTTTGATGGTTCATGTCCCCGGTTGGATAGATTCTTTGTATCCAATAACTCATGCCCATAACGCATTGCAAGCTGGCGTGGCTACCGTGATGCTCACAATGTTTTTCCTTAGGCAATTTGGCGGCTATAAGGATTATATAGGGCTGGATCAGTTTTGGGGGCTTGGTAAATTACTGCTTGCTCTATCGCTTCTTTGGTTCTGGTTTTGGTTTTCAAGCTTTAATGTGTTTTGGTATGGGAAGAAGCCTTCAGAACAGGCGGTTTTGGAATTATTTGTCAAGGGACCGTATCTATATTTGTTTATAACGATATTTATATTGGTATTCATATTGCCGTGGTTCACCATGATATGGAATCCAGTAAGAAGAAGCATCTGGGGACCGCCTATTTTGGCGGCCTCAGTTTTACTAGGTACCCTTCTTGATAGGATAAGGTTGTATGTCGCATCTTGGGATGTTGCCGGTAAAAACATGGTAAGCCAACTTGAAATGAAAATGTCTGAGGTGCCTACCAAGATTCCGGCTCCCGAAATAGCAGATATTTTTATAATGGTCGGGTTTATAGGTGGTTCGATCTTAACTTTCATGTTGGCTACCAGGTTGATACCTGCAATCAATTTATGGGAGCAAAAGGAAATGCTTCTTTACAAGGCAGAAGTTCAGTTCCATAGAACCAAAGTCACGATAATGGGTAAATCAAGATAGTGATGCTAGTTGATTCAGAGGGGTTAGTTATTTTAAATTTCAAATCAGATGGAAATATATAGATGCAGGAACACACACAACTAGGCCAGAAACAGATTAACGAAGATCTGTTGAAGGGCGTCTTGACCGTACCTAAATGGTGGTTGCCTGCGGTTGCATTTCTAGGGCTTGTTGTACTTACGGGACTAGGTGCATTTTTCTATATGGTGTATCACGGGCTGGGTGTGACTGGCTTGAACAGGCCTGTTATGTGGGGATTTTTCATCGCCAACTTCGTTTTCTGGATTGGAATCAGCCATGCTGGAATTATGATATCTGCGATTTTGAGATTGACCCAGGCTGATTGGCGTCGTCCTATTACAAGAGCGGCAGAAGTTATGACTGTATTTTCCCTGATCGCAGCTTTGCATACCCCGTTAATGCACGTAGGTCGACCCTGGCGTGTTTTGTACTGGATTTTACCGTATGACTTTAGTCGTGGTATATGGCCAAATATCAGGTCACCATTCGTGTGGGATCCAAGTGCTGTTGGCACATATCTAATTGCTAGTTCGCTGTTTGTATTTGTTTGTTTACTACCTGATATAGCGATACTAAGGGATAGGGCAAAAAAACCAATAGTAAAAAAAATTTATGCCCAACTAGCCTTGGGCTTCAGAGGCACACCCAGGCAATGGAAGTTGCAGATCGTTGCAGGTATTTTGCTGTCTGCACTCGTGTTACCTGTGTTTGTTTCGGTGCATTCGATAGTTTCTTGGGACTTTGCGGTTTTGATCGGTGTTGAAGGCTGGCACTCGACCATATTTGCCCCTTATTTCATAATCGGGGCTATTCACTCTGGAGTGTCGGCTGTGGCGATGCTGATGGCACTTTCTGTTTGGCTTTACGGGCTGGACAAATATATTAAGCCTGACCACTTCGACGCAATTGGGAGATTGTTGATCATTGTTGCCACAACGTGGTTCTTCTTCTTCTTTTTGGAATGGGTATATGCGCTATACACCTTGGAGAGTCCAGAGCTCGCCTTGAGGGAATTACAGGCCTTCCAGTGGCCCTATGCCCCCTTGTTTGTCCTTTTTATCGTTACTGCATTTGTGATACCGGTTCCGATGTGGTTGTTCAAAAAAGTAAGGCGGAGTGCTGCCTTGATGTTCTTCACGACGATACTGGTTAATATAGGTATGTGGTTAGAGAGGTTTTTGATCATCATTCCTGGTCTAGTTAGACGAACCCATATGACTTTTGATTGGGGTACCTATCATCCATCAATTATTGAGATATTGATAGTTGTTGAAACTTTTGCTTTTGTAGCTTTGGGAATGTTGTTGTTCGCCAAAGTTTTACCATTGATTCCATTATTCGATATTAAAGAAGGGATGGTAAATCGCCGTCTCATAAAGGTGGGTAGGCGAGTTATCCCGGCGACGATTCGTGAAGGTCTTCCCCATCACTATTATGAAAAAAAACATTAAAAGCAGTTTGAGAGAGTATTTGTTATGGCAAAAAGAAGTGTATTAGGTCTGTATAGTGAAGAAGATTCCGCCGCTGATGCCCTAGATAACCTAAGGGAGGCAGGATTTGAGGAAGGAGAGTATGAAATACTCACTGGGGTTCCTTACCCTGAAGGTACCTTTGGGGAGGCAGAACCAGAGCATAAACTCTATAGGTGGCCGTTGATTGGGGCAGCATGTGGATTTACTATCGCTCTGTTGATCACGGCTGGTACTGAGTTGGCGTATCCGTTGATAACGGGTGGTAAGCCAATACTATCAATTCCAGCAATGGCCATCATCATGTATGAAGGATCGATGCTCGGCGCGATTATATTTACCGTCATAGGGATTATTTTTGAATCGCGCCTCCCGCGAATATTTATGGGAGCGTACAGTGAAAAAATTACAGAGGGTCATATTGGTGTCACTGTGACCACTGATGAAACTCGCACCGACGTTGCTGAGACTGCCTTGAATAAGGCAGGTACTGATGGGGAAATAATTAGAGGTTGGGAGTAATTAAAGAGAAGTCAAATATGTCTAACAATGGTTTGAACGTACGAATTGCTGCTCCACTAGTTATGGTTACAGTTCTTTTGGTCGTCTTGCTTGTCAGTTCCGGTTGCTACAACAGCAAAACTGGAGAGGTTAAAGTGGGAGGTGCTATTAGCTTTGAACTGCCTGTATTTCCTGAAACAGGTTCCCACGCAGTTCAAATATTCTCCGAAATGCACTATTCTCCTTCTTATCGGTCCCAGGAAGTTCCTAGGATTCTTCCACCGGAAGGCTCTGTTCCTGTGACGGGGGCCGAGGTTAAGGTATTTGACATTGAAGCTCTTAAATCATTGTCAATTCAGGATCATATGGCCAATTATGATGGAAGTCGGGCCGCAAAAATTTATGCGGTAAATTGCCAA
Organism: Dehalococcoidia bacterium UBA6495; assembly: GCA_002435305.1. Taxonomy (GTDB): domain Bacteria; phylum Chloroflexota; class Dehalococcoidia; order Lucifugimonadales; family UBA826; genus UBA11996. Next base: position 61,215 of record DJMH01000036.1, on the reverse strand, counting down.
GTTTGTCATGGGCAATCATTGCAGGGGGATGGTCTAATCACCACCTTAAATAGTGCACGAAATGACGGTAGTAAAGCATATAGTGGGGCAGCTCCTGTAAATCTTATCTCAGAAAGAGTTAACGATTTGAGTGACGGAGAGATTTTTGGCTATATCACATGGGGAGGAAGACCCGGATTAGCTGCCGCATCTAGAGGGAAAGATTCGACTGCAATTATGCCTCAATTTGGATATCTACTAGCTGAAGAACAGAGATGGCAGCTAGTTCAATATATTAGAGATCAAAACAAATAGGCTGATAACCACCGCTTGGTGTAAACGCCAATTTATCTAGTTATCCTGTTTCCTTGCTCGGCCTGGCCGACCACTGAAGCCACGGCAAATTCATTTGAATGGGACAATGAAATAGAAATATCTGACAAGCCTATTTTAGAAGCTCTAGCTTGACCTCTACCGTGGAGCTGAATATATGGAGGTCCCCCTCTCTCTCTTTTGATTTCTATATCTTTCCATCCTACTCCTCTTACACCGGTTCCCAGGGCCTTCATAACAGCTTCCTTCGCTGCAAATCTTGATGCCAGTTGTGCTGCTCTTCCCCTACAATATTTTTGTTCCGAATCCGTATATATTCGATTCAAAAACCTAACACCATATTTATTCAACACATCCCCTATTCGGGCTATTTCAATTATGTCAATTCCCGTAATTAGCATATCGACTATTTCCTGAACATTTAAAATTGCTTAAACCGATATAGGTATAATAGTGTATCCAATAATTTTGTGACCACTGCGGTTAAATATTTAATGAAATATAAACTTATTGATGGGAAAGCCATATCAGAATCGATAAAACTTGAAGTGAAGGTGTCAGTCCGTAGGTTATTTGAAGAATGTTCAATAATACCTTCGTTGTCGGTTATTTTGGTGGGAAATGATGCTGCCTCTAAAGTATATGTGAGGAACAAAAAGAGTTCTGCAATCAATGTGGGCATGGAAAGTCACATTATCAATTTTCCTACGTTTGTTACCACAGAAGAGGTGTTACAGCAGATTCGAATTCTGAATAAGGATGATAATTGTGATGGAATTCTAATACAACTGCCACTTCCAGCTCATTTGGATGAGAACGAGATATTGTGCACGATAGATCCCCAAAAAGATGTTGATGGTCTCCATCCTCAAAATGTAGGCTTATTGTCAATGGGTTCTGCCTCATTCATTCCCGCAACACCTGCCGGTATCAAGGAAATGCTTTTAAGATCAGGGAATGACCCAAAGGGCAAACATGTGGTTATATTAGGTAGGAGTAATATCGTAGGCAAACCATTGTCTAATTTGCTTTCCCTCAAGGGGAATGGAGGTGATGCTACCGTCACTTTGTGCCATAGTATGACGAATAGGTTGAAAGATATTACTCAAAGTGCTGACATATTGGTGGCAGCTATTGGCATACCAAATTTTGTGACTAGCGATCTAGTTTCCCCTGGTGTTGTGGCCATAGATGTAGGTGTTAATCGTATCGAAGATAGCACCCGTTCCCGTGGATACCGTTTGACAGGTGATATAGATTTTGAAGGGGTATCATCAAAAGCATCTGCTATTACTCCAGTCCCTGGGGGGGTTGGGCCAATGACAATAGCCATGCTATTAAAAAATACCCTCGATGCTGTCTTACGTAAGATCTAGAAGTCTTTATGAATTCCACAAGATAGTTAGCGGCTAGGTTATAATTTATCTGTTCCAGAAATTGGATAGCATTGGCCATTAACGTATTTTTATAGTACGAAGTGGGAATTACTGAGAATATAAGTACATTTCATGACCACACATAAAAGAGATTATTACGAAGTTCTTGGGGTCTCTCGTAACTCAAGTGACGATGACTTGAAGAAGGCTTTCAGAAAACTGGCGTTCAAATATCATCCTGATAGGAATAAGGAAGCGGGAGCTGAGGATAAATTTAAAGAAATTAATGAGGCATATCAAATCCTATCGGATAAAGAAAAGAGGGCTCAATATGACCGATTCGGTCATGTCGGGGTAGGTTCCTCCTCCGCAGGGGCAAACGGGTTTTCTGGGTTTGGAGATGTATCTGGGTTTGGGGACATATTTGATTCATTTTTTGGGGGTTCCGGGTTCGGTAGATCTTCACGGACTCAAAATTCAGCTAGGCGAGGTTCGGATCTACAATACACAATGACGGTCGAATTCGAAGCGGCCATTTTCGGAGCGGAAAAAGAATTTCAAATCCACCGTACAGAATCTTGTAGCCGCTGTAGAGGTTCTAAGAGTGAACCTGGTAGTTCAATAGCTACTTGCGGCACCTGCCGAGGTTCAGGGCAGGTGCGGAAGGCCCAGCAGAGCGTATTTGGGCAGTTTGTGCAGGTTGGAGATTGTAATAATTGCAAGGGCTCAGGAAAGATTGTCTCTAACCCATGTTCATCTTGCAACGGTCAAGGTCGTGAAAGAAAGAATAGGAAATTGGCCATCACCATCCCGGCGGGAATAGAGGAAGATACTCAGGTTAGGTTAACTGGTGAGGGAGAGCATGGGATAAATGGAGGACCTCCTGGTGATTTATATGTAGCTTTTAAAATCAAGGAACATGACTATTTTGTGAGAGATGGGATAAACATTAAATACAGGTTGCCTATAAACGTAGCTCAGGCTTCTCTTGGAGCTAAACTTAAAGTACCTACATTGGACGGCGACCATGAGATCGAAATTCCTCCAGGGACACAGACTGGACGGATTTTTAGGGTGAGAGGTAGAGGGGTGGCCCAACTTAGAGGTGACAGAAGGGGAGATTTATTGGTATTTATCGATGTAAGAATTCCAAAAACGTTGGATTCTCAGCAACAAAAATTGATGAACGAACTAGGAGAATCTCTACCTGATACTTATGAGGATGACGAAGACAAAGGCATATTCGATAAATTCAGAAGTGCCTTTACCAATTGAAATGGCTTGAATTAAGTGTTCAGGCTCCTCCTGAATACGTTGAACCGTTAACTCATATCTTTTATAGGTATGGAGAAGGTGGTGTGGCAATTGAAAGCCCAGCAGGTTTCAACCCAGATGAAGGTGAAAGCGCTCCGCAGCTGCAAACCGTTAAAGTAGTAACTTTTGTACCTTTAGATGAATCAGCTAGGTCACGAAAGTCCAATATAGAAATCGCTGTTAGATTAGTGGCTCATTTTGCACCTATCTCTGAAATAAAAGAGAGAGAAGTTGAGGAGGAAGACTGGGAATCTAATTGGAAGGAGTATTTTCATCCGATACGGGTTGGATCTAATCTTGTGGTATGTCCTACCTGGAGAACTCATCAACCTTTGGATAACGACATTGTAATAAAATTGGACCCAGGTATGGCTTTTGGAACTGGCCATCATCCAACAACCAGGATGTGCATGGAACTTCTTGAAACTCTCATTGTTGGTGGGGAGAAAGTGATTGATGTCGGGTGTGGCTCGGGAATTTTATCGATATCGGCAGCAAAGTTAGGCGCCGGAGATATTCTTGGCGTAGAAATAGAGTCACGGTCGGTTGAGGTTGCCTTGGAAAATTGTGAATTAAATGATATTTCTTCGCAAGTAACCATATTGAATGGCTCTTTTCCTGAAATCAGAGTTGAAAATGCTACCTTTGATGTTGCTCTGGCAAATATTGCCGCTAAAGTTGTGATAAATTTGTCCGAGTACATAGTAGGTGCAGTTGCGAATGGTGGAAGGCTGGTACTATCTGGGATTTTGAAAAGTTCTTTGGAGGACGTCGGAAAAGAATATTCCTTACAAGGGGTACACTTCGACAAAGTTCTTGTTGATGGTGATTGGACAGCGGTGTTAGCTACCAAGAATGTAGCAACTGATGGGTAATTTGTGACCGAACTGGGTTGTTATGCATAGGTTTTTAATTGATCCATCTGACATACAAGATGGGAGAGTCCATTTTGCAGAAGAAATTTCTCTGCAAATGAAAAAAGTTTTGCGGCTTAGGAGTGGGAATGAAGTGGTGGTGTTTGATGGGGGTGGTGTGGACTACCAAGTTCGCTTGGAGGTAGTTGAAACCAAAACTAGTCTGGGTACTGTACTTTCGGCGAATGACTCACATAATGAACCAGGAATTTTCATTACCCTGTATCAAGCACTGATAAGATCTGAAAGGTACGAATATGCCTTACAAAAAGGGGTTGAAACTGGTATTTCACGGTTTGTCCCTTTTACATCGGAGAGGACTGAAGTTTCAATCCCAAGCCAGTCTAAGATGGGCCGGTGGAGGCGAATAATAAAAGAAGCGGCCGAGCAGAGCGGTAGGTCTGTGGTGCCGCAACTATCAGACCCTATCTTATTTTCTAATATGATTAAGAACCTAAATTCTGTTGTGCTTATACCTTGGGAAGAAGAAAAAAACCAAAGCATTAGACAGATTTTATCCAAATTACGCCAGGATCCGGGATTAGATGTGACATATATTGATCTGATTATAGGTCCAGTAGGTGGATTTACCTCACAGGAGGTTTTGGATGCAGCAGATTATGGTGCAACTTCAGTTTCTTTAGGCAAGCGAATATTAAGGTCAGAAACTGCTGGAATAGTTGCGGCCGTCACGGTGTTATACGAATTTGATGATATTTAAATCAGGTCAATATTCGTTGAATAAAATCCTTGCCTGCATAGGCGAAATATAAACCTAGACATATGAGAAAGATACCGCAGCAGCGCACGATTACTTTATAGGTAGTGTCGCTCAAGAATTTTTTGCCTGAAGAAACCGTTAAAGCAATCATGGCATACCAGATTATGTCAGCGGATATGTGACCGGTATAAAAGGCGGCTACCCCAGCGGTTCCCGCTTCTCTTGATTCTTCAATGAAACTAAGGCCAACCGTAGCCCACCATACGAAAAAATAGGGATTAGTTGCACTTAAAATTATTCCCGCCGAAATAGGTCCTCGACTAGAATCAGCATCAGATTTATCAACAATTGGTATGGCGGTCCCAACTGGGTTTTTTGACATTCCCCATCCCATCCAAAGTAGAAACAAACCACCCGCCGTCCCGATCACGAATTCTGCAATTTGATTATTAAGAAGTTGGTCTAGCCCGAAGGTGAGTCCAATTACCAAAAACAGCTC
>DJMH01000036.1:50954-55735 GCA_002435305.1 Dehalococcoidia bacterium UBA6495 | reverse complement strand
ACCAAAAACAGCTCCAACAGTGAGTGGCCTATCGCCGCCAAAGCTCCTGAAATGAATCCATGAGATAGACTTCTACTAATTGTGTAAATAAGAACTGGCCCTGGCATTATTGCGCCGGAAAAGCCTGTTAAAAGAGAGGCCGTAAATAGTTGTATTATATGCAAGTATCGAACCTAGGTCTCTGAAGTTAATGTTCTACCCATCAATTCCTCTCTAGCATCTCTCACCGACAAATTCTTAAACAAAATATTGTATACAGCTTGGGCAATTGGTAAATCAATATTTAGCCGATTAGCAACTGACACAACAGCTTTCGTCGTTTCTATACCCTCAGCCACGTTGGCCATAGATTTTTCGATTTGATTCAAAGGCATATCTTTGGCTAGCATCCTGCCGACTTGGTTATTGCGACTCAATCTTGACGAACAAGTTGCTATGAGATCTCCCATTCCGGCCAAGCCAGAAAAAGTAGATGGTTCAGCACCTATGGCACTACCGAAACGGGCCATTTCTGAAAGACCTCTAGTTATGATCGAAGCCTTTGCGTTATCTCCTAAGTTAAGTCCGTCACATATCCCGGCAGCGATCGCTGTTATATTCTTCAAGGCCCCGCATATTTCTACTCCTATTACGTCAGTGTTTGTGTACAAACGTAGGTGAGAACAGTTAAGTATCGATTGAGCTGATTTTGCTGTTGTTAAATTAATAGAACATATTACTGATGAAGAAGGTTTACCAGCCAAGATTTCGTTAGACAAGTTGGGTCCAGAAAGGACACATATGTTATCGGGCGACAAATTGGGTATCTCTTCTTTTATTATTTCTGTCATTCTCATGCCAGAAGTAGATTCCAGACCTTTCGACGCACTTACTATGATAGTGGATGCAGAAACATAGCTTGATATGGCCCCGATATTTTTCCTCAAGCTCTGTGATGGTACTGCTATTATAAGTAAATCTGTTTTGGGAATAAGGTCTTGGGGCTTTGATGTTACTTCAAGAGTATCTGGAAATGTGATCCCCGGTAGAAAACGTTTGTTTTCACGATGTTTTTGGAGTAGATCCGATTCTTCTTTAGTTCTTACTATAAGAGAAACATGTTTTCCTTCTTCTGAATTAATTATGGCTAGTGTGGTGCCCCATGTAGTTGAGCCAATGATTGCTATATGAGCCATATGGTTGTGAGGTAGGCTATCAATATTTTAGTCACTGGTCGCTCCGATTTTTCGCTCACTACCGTTTAGTAACCGAATTATATTGTCTTTATGTTTCAATATAGTCAACGCGGATCCTACCAGCCCAAATGCACAATATGATGGTTCAATATATCCCAAGATTGATAGTGTTGTTATTGCAATACCCCCGGATAGAGAACCAATTATAGATCCCAGAGATACATATCGTGTGAATATCATAAATGGCAATGATAAAACACAAGCTATCAAACCAGACCAAGGAGACAGAACAATTAGAGCTGACCAACCCGAAGCCATTCCCTTCCCTCCTCGAAAATTTGTGAATATCGGCCATATATGCCCAAAAATCGCGGATAGCCCCATTATTGGATGTATCCAAGTAGGAATCCCAAAATCGTTAATATAGATCACTATCAACAACGGCAGCGCGGCTTTGAGCATATCCAATGCGAAGGCCAATATACCCCAACGCCACCCGCAGGCCCGCATGACATTTGTTGCACCGGTGCTGCCGCTGGCGTATTCCCTAATGTCAATTCCTTTGACCATTTTTGTGATAATTAGACCAAAGGACACGGAACCCAATAAATAACTGAAAATAACAAGAGCCGCTCCCACTAAGTAAATGCTCATTGATCAGTTCTCCTACTTCTGCCGCTAAATCGAAGTCTTAGTGGGCTTCCTTCAAATCCAAAATTTTCTCTCAAACTATTTTCCAAATAACGCTTATAGGAAAAATGAACCATGTCTGCATGATTCACAAAGAAGGTGAAGCTGGGTGGGCTAGAACTATCCTGCAAGGCACTGTATATTTTCAGTTCCTTTTTCCCGTGTACTGGTGGCGGGTGGTTGGCAACCGCAGTCATGATCGTTCGCCTAACATTTGCTCGTGGAATAACTTTTGACCTTTCAGATTGAACTTTTATTGTAGTATCCAACATGTTTTTTATCCCGGACCCTGTCAACCCTGAAGTAAAGCAAATAGGAGCATATTGGGCGAATTTAAATTTGCTTCTCACCTGGTTGGCCATATCCTGTTGGGTTGTGGCAAGTTGATCTGATAGATCCCACTTGTTAACTAGAATGACAATTCCTTTGTGTGCCTCAAGAATATAATTGGCTACATGAGTGTCTTGGGCAGTGGCAAACTCCGAAGCGTCAATAACAAGGGCGGCGACATTACAGCGATCGATCGATTGAATTGAACGAAGCACACTATATTTTTCGATCCCGTATTCAATTTGCCCCCTACGCCGTATCCCAGCTGTGTCTATTAATTGAATATCCTTATCTTTATATTTTATGACTACATCTAGGCTATCTCGAGTTGTGCCGGCTGTTTTGCTGACAATAGCCCTATTTTCTCCAGATAAAGTATTGAGCAACATTGATTTCCCAACGTTTGTACGACCAACAATTGCCAAACCAAGGTCTGCCTCAGGTTCTGGGAAGAATTTATCGGCTGGGAAATGAGCTACTACCCGTTCCATCAAATCATCCAATCCCCTGTTGTGGTAGGCACTGATTGACACAGGATCCCCCATACCGAGAGAATACAGTTCTGAGACCATATGGTCACGGATTTCGTTATCTGCCTTACTAGCCACAGCTACAACTGGCTTGCCGGTCTTCCGAAGGATATCGACGATATCTTGATCGTTTGATGTAACTCCATCTGATATATCTACCAATAGAATTACCACATCACACTCACCGATGGCGTAATGAATTTGTGATTTCACTTGATTCCAAATATCGTCATTGGGAAACAGGTCTAACCCTCCTGTGTCCACCAATATGAAAGGATTCCCAGCCCAGTCGGTCTCCGAGATTATTCTGTCACGGGTTGTACCTGCAATGTCCGAGACTATCGACATTCTTTGCCCGATAAGGCGATTGAATAGAGTCGATTTCCCTACATTAGGTCGTCCAACAATCGCAACGATTGGTTTTTTGAGTTGCCCTGTTCCAGTTTGCATATCAGTTAGCCTAAATTTACAGATTTGTGTTTTTAATTGGAAATAAACACTGAGGGTTTAGCCTGAAACTAATTCAGATATTATGGTTTTTTGGGCATGAAGTCGATTTTCAGCTTGTTGGTATACAACAGAATTTTTATGGTCAAGCATGTTTTCTGAAACCTCCTCTCCCCTGTGGGCCGGCATATCATGCATGAATAGAAAGTCCGGTTTAGCGTATTCTACTAGGGATTCATTTACCTGGTATGGCGCAAAGGTCTCTAACCTTTCATTTTTTTCTTCCTCATCTCCCATACTCACCCAGACATCGGTGTATATCACATCAGCTTCTTTGGCAGCCTCTTCTGGGTCCGGAGTCCACATAAGTGTGGTGCCTTTGGTTTTAGAAATTTCTTGGGCCGACTTCCAAATTTCTATTGGTAATTGGTATTGTTCTGGGGAAGAAATAGAAAAATCCATCCCGGCATCTGAACAGGCTATAGCTAAACTTCCTGCTATGTTGTTTCCGTCTCCTATGAAAGCTACCTTCAAACCCTCCAGTTTCCCTTTATGCTCGTATACCGTGAGACAGTCTCCCATGGCTTGGCAAGGATGGCCTTTATCAGAAAGGGCATTTATTACCGGTAGGTCAGTGTTATTTGCCAATTCTATTAAACTATTATGTGAAAAAACTCGAGCAATTATACAATCCACCAATCTGTCTAAGACTCTAGCTACATCTGCTACAGGTTCCCTCACACCTAACCCAATCTCTGCATTGCTTAAAAATATACATGAGCCGCCCATCTGTTTAACCCCCACTTCAAAGCTAACCCTAGTTCTGAGTGAAGGCTTCTCAAATAGCAAGGCCACAGTTTTGTTTGCCAGTACTTGTGGAGGTGAGGATTTCTTCATTAAATCCGCTTTTCGCACCAAATCAATAACCCCTCCGGGTTCCAAATCATGAATTGTCAAAAAGTCTTTGCCTATCATTCAGTTTTCTCCCTGTTCTTTTTGGGTATTGATTCGGATTTTTATTTTTAGAACGATAGCAGAAATTCTGATCCGATTTAAGGATTTACAGCTACTACTAAATATTTTCTAAGAATGTTCTCTCTTCTTCACTAAGGGAAAGCAACTCGATCAGATCCGGCCTTTGGAGTTTAGTCTTTTTCAAGGACTCTCTCCTTCGCCACTTTTCTATTTCAGTGTGATTTCCCGATAAGAGGATTTTTGGAACTTTCATTCCTTGATATTCGGCAGGCCTTGTATACTGTGGGTACTGCAATAAACCGTCATAAAATGAATCATTTTTTGCGGAATCCGAACTATTGATAACACCAGGAAGTAGGCGCGATACTGAATCGATAATCACCATGGCAGGAACTTCTCCACCACTAAGCACGAAATCACCGATACTGATTTCGTCTGTGATTAGGTTGCAGCGAATCCTTTCATCAAAACCTTCGTACCGTCCGCATATTAAAGATATCTCCTCATGTAGGGAAAGTTCCTTTGCCATGTTTTGATTAAATTGTCGTCCCTGCGGAGATAGCAAAATTAAAGGGGAATCGCGTTTTATCTTGTTTTGTTCAATGTTGGACTGCACTGATTTAAAAATAGGCTC
>DJMH01000036.1:25145-50566 GCA_002435305.1 Dehalococcoidia bacterium UBA6495 | reverse complement strand
GAGTGATCTCTAAGGTTGTTGATGTTTATTTGGACCAAACCAGATTTCAGGGCTCGTCCAATGACCCCTTCTTCCAAGGGGCTTTCAAACAGTTTAGGAAATAAAGTAAATATGTGAAATTTCATGATGTTTTTAGCAAAGAAATAATTGCTCCGGTCCAATTGGCTAATTGGGTTCTTTATGTGTTTTCCAACCCCTTATCATTTCCAAGGCATGTGGTAAAGATTCCATTATCACATCCAAGCATTCTTCCACTCCTTTCGGGCTGCCCGGCAAATTAACGATAAGACAGCCAGATCTTATTCCGGCGGTTGTTCTACTCAAAATAGCGAACGGTGTACGGGCTAGAGTTTTTATTCTCATCGCCTCCCCTATACCAGGAATTTCCATTTCTAAAATATTCTTTGTTGCCTCAGGTGTGACATCTCGTGGCCCTAGCCCTGTTCCGCCGGTGGTTAGGATAATGTCGACCTCCCCTCCGTCAGACCAATCAATCAATTTTTCGGAAATAATCCGAACTTCATCGGGTATGATGTCTTTAAGTCGCTCTTTAAAACCGGCCATTTCAATCATTTCGCTTATTTTTCTTCCACTTAGATCGATCCTTTCCCCTATAGCTCCTGAATCACTTATAGTTAAGATGCCGGCATAAAAGTGGGGGTTATCGTCTTGCCTTGAGGTTGTCATGATTATATCCTTGGTAAAACGCTAAATTGGTCGTAAATGTGGATAAAAATCCCTTGCAAAAAACTCGGTTGAATTGCCAAAATTGTTTAGGTCTATGTGGGTGTTTAGAGCTAGCGTATTTTCATTGCATTTTAACATGGGTAGTGGGATCTACCGATTGAATTCTAAATCTGGTTGTACTATGCACATGCCCGTAATGGTTTCTGAGGTACTAAAAGCCTTTGAGGCTAGTCCAGAAGGGTGGTTAATTGACGGTACCTTTGGGTTAGGAGGTCATACTTCAGCTCTACTTGAAAGATACCCGCATAGGAAGGTTTTTGGTATCGATCTCGATGCCGATTCCCTTGCAATGTCGAAGGAAAGGGTTCAAAAATTTAATAATCGAACTCTAGTAGTTAACGGCAATTACGCAGATATGACGATTTTGGCGCGGGAATCAAACATAGACCCTGTTGGAGGAATACTGTTGGACTTGGGGTTGTCATCCATGCAATTAGAGACTTTAGGGAGAGGATTTAGTTTTAGGAATGATGAAATGTTGGATATGAGATATAACCAATCACAGGGTCTACCTGCTGCTGAGTTGGTAAATACCTTTGAAAGAGATCAATTGGCTAATATTTTTTCAAATTTTGGGGAAGAAAAAGCAGCAAAACGCATCGCAAAGGCTGTGTGTCAAAATAGGCCCATTTTGACTACTGGTAAGCTTGCGCAGATCGTGCAAGAGACAGTAGGTAGACCTGGGAAGTCGAGAAGACATCCCGCAACAAAAGTTTTTCAAGCTTTACGGATAGCGGTTAATAGGGAATTCGAGAACATAAATAAGGGTTTGTCCTCAGGCCTTGATTTGCTTGCTGACAGGGGGAAATTTGTAGTACTAACATACCACTCTCTTGAAGATAGAATGGTAAAGCAGTTCTTTAAAAAAGAGTCCTTGGATTGTATATGTTCGACGCAAATTCCTTTTTGTGTATGTGATCATCAGTCCCGCCTTAGAATCGTTACAAAAAAAGTAAGAATTCCGACAGCAGAAGAAGTAGCTCTTAATCCCAGAAGTAGAAGTGCCAAGTTGAGAATAGTTGAGAAAATAGTTTGAACCAGGCATCCATGGGAACCGACTCTGAGTTAATCGCAGCCATAGATGTTGGTAGCACTAAAGTATGTACAATTCTAGCTCGCAAATCTCGAGGAGGATTTCCTGAAGTAGTTTCTTATAGTGTAGTTCCTTCCTTTGGTGTCACAAAGGGTAATGTGGTGGATGTCAATGCGACGAGCCAGGCTATTCGGAGAACTATGAGCGAGATTCGTTCTGATGTGGGGGTGGATGTTAAATCTGCATACGTGGGTATCACAGGGTCCCATATTGGGTATGAGAACAGGGTTGATCATTTCTCAGATATTGGTAAACAAGGGGTTGTCACGTTAGATGAAATTGCTAAGATCCCCTCCATGGTTTCTGATGGGTTAAAGATACCAGGTAGGTCAATTATCCATTCCTTACCTATTCATTATGGTGTGGATGGGCACGACGGTATAAAAAACCCTGTAGGGATGCATGTTACTGGCTTGGAAGTGACAACTCATTTGATTACAGCTGATTCCTATTTTGCGGATAAGTTGAGAGAGGCAGTAACGCTGTCAGGAATAGAATTAAAGTCGATGATATTGGAGCCATTTGCTAGCAGCGAATCTATATTGACACAAACAGAAAAAGATATCGGATCAGCTGTTGTTGATATTGGTGGAGGAACCACAGACATCGTTTTGTTTAGGAATGGAAGTGTCGTTTACACCGCTGTCATTCCTGTCGGGGGATTCCAGTTCACTAACGATATTTCTTTGACTTACAATGTGGAATTTCCGGACGCAGAAGAAGCTAAATTAAGATACGGACATACCAATTTATATGCCGTGGATTTAATGGAAGCTGTACCTATCACACCTGTTGGATCTTCAGCCAATATCGAAATAAGAAGAAGGGACATATGCCAGTTGATGAGGGAACGAGCTGTGGAACTTATTCGATTGGTAGATTTGAAATTGCAGCAGGGGGGGTTGAAAGAGAATCCTAATTCCTTGGTTTATATAACGGGTGGTGCATCGCAGTTACCCGGTTTCTATGAAATGGCGGAACAATTTATACCGAATTGCCAGGTAAGAAGAGGAACCCCAGATTTTCTTATGAGAATGACTGAAGAGTTAAGAGAGCCTTGTTATGCAACTGCGGTAGGAATGGTATTGCATGCCTTTCGTTCTGAAAATTCGGCAGAAAGGCAGTTGGGTATTAAAGATACAATAGATGATTCGGGATTTTTGAGAAGATTAATGAATATTTTAAGATTTGGTTAAATTGTAATGGCTATTTTGTTTTTTTGGAGGCATATATGACTATAAGTGGTCGGGAATTAGAGGGAGTTGCCAGGATCAAAGTTATCGGAGTAGGAGGAGGTGGCTCCAATGCCGTCTCTCGCATGTTCAGAGAGAGGATTTCAGGTGTCCAATATATTGTCATGAATACTGATATTCAGGCTTTAATGAAAAGCGATGTTCCTAACAGGGTAAGAATAGGAGAACAGTTGACACAAGGAATGGGCGTTGGTGGAGATCCTGATAAAGGTTCTGCCTCCGCTGAAGAGAGTAGGGAAGAAATATATGATGTGATAAGAGATTCTAATATGGTTTTCATAGCGGCAGGAATGGGGGGAGGTACGGGCACAGGAGCTGCACCAGTGATAGCAGAAATAGCTCAGGAAACTGGTGCCTTAACGGTTGGGGTTGTGACGAGACCATTTGCATTTGAGGGTATAAGGAGATCGAACCAGGCTCAAATTGGTATAGAAAGATTGCAAACTAATGTAGATACCTTACTAGTTATACCCAACCAAAGGCTTAGTATTGTTTCCCGAGAGGAAGTGTCGGCAGAAAATGCATTCAGGTTAGCGGATGATGTTTTAAGGCTGGGAGTTCAATCGATAACAGAGCTTATTACTAACCCAGGCGAAATAAATTTGGACTTCGCTGATGTGCAGAGCATAATGAGAGATGCGGGACCAGCCTGGATGTCTATCGGGCATGCTTCTGGACCTACAAGATCTCGTGATGCAGCGCAAGAGGCCATTACTAATCCTTTGATGGATGTTTCGATAGAAGGAGCTACTGGAGTTTTGTTCAATATAACTGGTGGTAGTGATCTAAAACTTTCAGAACTTCATGAGGCGGCGGAGGTTATACAAAGGGTAGTTGATCCTGAAGCGAACATAATATTTGGCATGACCACTGACCACAAAATGGAAAATGAAATCAAGATTACTATCATAGCGACAGGGTTTCCTACTACTGATACTTTGCTTCAACGTGATATAGCGAGAACAGTTGAGGCAGTCAATAGGGTGGAAATAAATGAAGACTCCCTGGATCTACCGCCATTTCTAAGGAGGGGTGGTGGAAATGTGAGCCACGGTTAAAATAATCCGGCAGTAAATCTGGTCACCCAAGGTATTGCGCTGTTTAAAAATCCCCATTGGTCGAACCCTCTTTTGTGAATTTTTGTTCAAAGAGGACCTAAATTTTCCATTCGTGCCTAAGCCTACCTTTCCTGTGTAAAAATCTGTAAAAAATAATGATCTCTCCCCCTTGAGACTTTTTTTAACAAACCTCAATATATAGCGTAACCTCACGTCAGTAGCACGATTTATAGTATGTTTGTGATGTTTATCGGTGGTGCTTTCTGTTTTTTTTGAGTGCAGGAGTTGCTTTAATTTATGTATTGTCCTTTTTGTAGTAATGAAAATTCTAGAGTGATAGATTCTAGAGATTCAGACGAGAGCATAAGGAGGAGGAGAGAGTGCTTGACTTGTGGTCTTCGGTTCACAACATACGAAAGGATACAAACCAGATCTCTTATCGTGGTTAAAAGAGATGGAAGGAGAGAGGAATTTAATAGAGATAAGCTATGGTCGAGCATGAAAAATGCTTGTGCTAAAAGGCCATTACCGATCGGCAGTATTGAAAAAGCTATAGAAGAGATCGAAACATATTTGGTCAGTGCAGGAAGGGCAGAAATGTCCTCGAGGGTAATAGGTGAGATAGTGATGGAACGGCTCCGTAGTCTTGATAGGGTAGCCTACATAAGGTTTGCCAGTGTTTACAGAGATTTCAGGGATATAGAGAGTTTTAAAGAAGAAGTCGATGCGCTGCTGCAACCCAAGAAAGAGGAGGCCAGTAGCCAGTTGTCATTTCTTAAAGATGATGAATTGACTCCAGTGGGACGCAGAAAAAGGGGAAGGAAACCCAAAAAACCGACAGCCCAAATTTAAAAATAAGATAGGATTGTGTATAATCCGCACAAATGTTCTGTTTTGATAGTTACTAGATTTCGAAGAGATATTTTAAATTAACAGTTAAATTGAGGAGTAGCATTAATGACTCAGGGAGTAGTTTCAGGAGGGTCTTCCAATGGTGGTGATAGGGAAGAAATTAGAGAAGACGTTGTAAAAGCCTTGGAGTCAGTTGGGGTTTCTGGTGAGGTGGCGGCTGCGCTGACTAATACAATAATAGAATCAGGTGGCATTGATACATTGGATGAGAATGTCCAAAACGATGGATTGCCTTTGTCAGATAATGCCAGGTTTATTATTGAAAAGCGGTACCTCAAAAGAGATGATGATGGAAGCCCAATTGAAGATCCAGATGGACTTTTTAGAAGGGTGTCCAACGCGGTGGCTCTTGGAGAACCAGAGGTCAAGCAGGCCGAATACGAGGAAAAATATTATGAAATAATGTCCACCCTGAAATTTCTTCCTAATTCTCCGACTTTGGTAAACGCAGGTACCGGTAGAGGTTGTTTGTCAGCCTGCTTTGTTATTTCTCCAGAAGATAATATTCAATCCATAATGAAAGTTGCTAATGATGCAGCCATGATTGAAAAATGGGGGGGAGGCATTGGATTTGGATTATCAGATTTACGGCCAAAGCAGGATCGAATATCCACCACCCACGGGCAGGCGTGCGGGCCTATTGCAGTGATGAAACTTTTTTCAGCAGTTGGGGCTACTCTTACCCAAGGGGCTTTTAGGTTAGGTGCCCACATGGGGCAATTAATTATTAGTCATCCTGACATAAGAGAATTCATACATTGTAAAGATGATGATGACACGCTACAAAATTTTAATATATCTGTTCAAATAACTGACGATTTTATGAAAGCAGTAGAAGATGATGACAATTGGAACCTCATTAATCCTAGAGACACAGGTGATGGGCCCGCAAATGAAATATTAGGAACAGTTAGGGCACGAGATTTGTGGAACGAAATAGCGGAATCGGCATGGAAGACTGGAGACCCAGGGGTGGTGTTCGCAGACAGGGTTTGGGAGACAGCGCCTAACCCCCAAATGGGTAGAATAAAAACAAGTAACCCTTGCGGGGAGGAATTTTTAGAAAACTACGGAAACTGTTGTTTGGGATCAATTAACCTTGATGCCCATATAGCAGGAAATGATTTTGACTGGAAATCCTTGGAAGAAACTACTCGAACAGGAGTGCGTTTTCTTAATGATGTGATTGAAGTTAATTCATTTCCGTTACCTGTGTTGCGTGAAGTCAATTTGGATACCCGTAGGATTGGTCTGGGGGTTATGGGTTGGGCCGATGCTCTTGTTAGGATGGGGATCCCTTATGACTCGGAAGAGGCCTTGGGTCTTGCTGACAAGTTAGGAGGTTTTTTAAATAGGACTGCTTGGGATGAATCAGCCAGAGTTGCCGAAGAACGAGGACCTTTTCCGGAGTATGAGAATTCGGCACTGAAAGAATGGGGTATGCCTCCAGTAAGAAACGCAAGTGTAATAACTATCGCCCCAACCGGAACAATTAGCCGAATAGCTGGTTGCTCCAGTGGTATCGAACCTCATTTCGCTTTGGCTTGGTGGTCAAATGTTTTATGGGAAGATCATGAAGGGACAAGTTCTAGACTTTTAGACTCACCATCTTCAATTCTTGAAAGTTTGAAATCTGCTATAGGGACTGAGGAAGCCGTCAGAGAGGTATTGAAGCAAATCGTAGAAAATCCTGATAATGCAGAAAGAATTATGGGTGATCATGGTCTGGATTCAGCTGTGTATAGAACCGCTATGACTGTTTCGGCTGAAGCACATGTAAAAATGCAATCGGTTTGGCAAAAACATGTAACTAATTCTGTGTCTAAAACCATCAATTTGCCCAATACGGCTACTGTACAGGATGTGAAAGACGCATACCGGTTAGCTTGGGAAACAGGATGTAAAGCAGTAACTGTCTATAGAGACGGATCTAAATCAATGCAGGTTCTAGAAACAGGTAAAACCAAATCTGAGGAAGAAGAAAACCAAGAAGATCACCTGAAAGTTCCAAGGCAGCGACCAATGTCAGTAACTGGTGTTACGGATCGAGTAAGAACAGGCCACGGTACGATGTTTGTGAACATAACATTTGACGACGAAGGACATCCATTTGAAGTATTTGCAAATTTAGGTAAATCAGGAAGTAGCGATTCTGCTTATTTGGAGGCAATCGCAAGGCTGTCATCGATGGCATTGAGGGCTGGAATCGATCCTTCACAAATAGTGGATCAGTTGAGAGGTATTACAGATGTTCCTGTTTGGGATGGAGGCACCCTTGTAAGATCTGCTCCAGATGCCGTCGCTTTGGCTTTAAGTAGACATTTAACCAATCTGAACGATGGGTCCAATGTGATTGACAGTGTTGCAAGCTCGGCGCAGTTAGGATTGTTTCCGTCCACAAACAAAGAGAGCGACCAACAAGATAACTCAAATACTGCGAGTGGTGCTAAATGCCCTGAATGTTCTGGATATTTACTCCACCAAGAAGGCTGCCTAAACTGTCCTGATTGTGGATACAATAAATGCGAATAGAGCTTTTCAGAATAACATAGAATTCCAGGCGCACGTTTCTAGCATTAGGGTTGGAAGCGGATTGATGTCGAGGCTTTATGTGGTCGCCATATGTATGTCGCTCCGCTTTGGAAGATAAATAGGACATTAACCGATGAATAACAGACCTCTTCTCGCTATTACCATGGGGGACTCGGCTGGTATTGGCCCTGAGGTAGTTGCTAAGACTTTAATAGACTCCAGTATTTACGATAAATGTAATCCTTTTGTTATAGGAAATACCGAAGCTATGTGTCAGGCATTTAGTTTGATAAATTCCGATGTTTCGATAAGACGAGTTTCATCTGTTGAAGAGATCAATACGAATGCAAAAACTGTTGATGTTTTAGACCTAGGCAATTTAGATTTTGAGAAAATAGAGTATGGACAGATTTCGGCCGAGTCTGGTAAAGCTTCTGTGGAGTGGATACTCAAAGCTGGTGAATTAGCGGCTTCAGGCCAGATACAAGCTATATGCACAGCCCCAATCAATAAAGAAGCTTGTAACTTGGCAGGCCACAAAGATATAGGCCACATGGAAATTTTTCAAAGTCAGACAGGAGTAAGTCAAGTTGCCACAATGCTCATGGCAGGTGTCTTACGCGTAGTTCATTTGACCACCCATAGATCGCTCAGAATAGCTTGTGATTATGTAACTCATGATAATGTTTTGGCAAAAATATCTTTGACGCATGACTATTTTCAGAAATGGGGATTTCCAAATCCTAGAATTGGAGTTTCTGCCCTAAATCCACATGCAAGTGATGGAGGTCTATTAGGTGATGAAGAACGTATGCAGATTGGGCCGGCTGTTGAAGATGCCCGTTCTATGGGAATTGACGCTATAGGACCCATACCTGCTGACACAGTTTTCAATCAAAATATCGATGGTAAATATGATGTATGTATAGCTATGTACCATGATCAAGGCCATATCCCGATTAAGGTGCATGATTGGCAAAGAAGTGTCAGTGTAAATCTCGGATTGCCTTTTATTAGAACCTCTGTAGATCATGGCACGGCATTTGATATAGCTGGTAAAGGAATAGCAGACCATATAAGTATGATGGAATCAATTAATACAGCTGTATCCTTAGTAAGTGATAGTAAATTGCCGGGTAGTTAAAAATGATGGACTTGAGGGATGAATTATGACTATATCTTTTATTGGCGGTGGAGTTATGGCGGAGTCGTTTATAGCAGGGGTATTAAAAGAAGGATTGTTTTCTTCTGATCAAATATATGTAAGCGATCCCATCGCCGATAGGAGGAAGTACCTGACTGATACGTATGGAGTAAATTGTCTAAAAGAAAATATCGATATTTTGGAAAAAAAAGGAAAGATATTATTGGCAGTAAAACCGCAGACATTACCAGAGGTATACAAGGACCTTAAAGGAAAAATTTCTCCTGAGCGTCCAGTCATATCTATTGTCGCTGGAAGTAAATCCTCTGATCTTTCAAAAGGATTGGAACACCAGCAGATAATTAGAGTGATGCCGAACACACCTTCTCAAATAGGTAAAGGTATGTTGGTATGGACCTCAACAGATGAGGTTGATCCTACCGCTATTGGGGAGATCGCATCAATCCTAAAAACCTTAGGTGAAGAGTATTATGTTCACGATGAAAAATATATGGATATGGCTACCGCTCTAAGCGCTAGTGGTCCCGCATATGTATTTCTATTTATTCAATCTTTGATTGATTCGGGAGTGTATTTAGGAATGCCTAGAGATATGGCTAAGCATTTAGTACTGCAGACCGTATTGGGCAGTACTGAATTGTTATTGGAAAGTGGTAAACATCCTTCTGTTCTCAGTGATATGGTTACTTCACCTGGAGGCACCACAATAGAAGCTTTAGTCTCTATGGAGAATGATGGGCTTAGGGCTGCTGTGATCAACGGGGTCAAGGCTGCATTTGATCGCTCAGTTGAGTTAGGCAATTAAGGTTGGCACTATATTTAGGAAATTTCCTGAACATCCTCGCGACAGTACTTTATTTTTCAATACTGGCTCGGGTATTGGTCTCTTGGTTTAATGTGTCCCCTGGTAGCCCGTTTTTCCCTGTGATTCGGCTGATTTATGCTATTACCGAACCTATCATGGGCCCGATAAGAAAAGTATTACCTAAAACTGGGATGTTTGATTTTTCACCAGTGGTGGCTTTGATATTACTGCATTTTATAAGAGTGATCGTGCGAAATTTGATTTAATATCCAATGGGTTTGCTGTGTTTTCGGATTCTATAAATTCAGATGTTTTGAGTTGTTTCAGGTTGGATAAATCGGGCACAAAGGTCTAAGCATGGGCAAGCGCACCCCCGTCGATGAATATCGTTTGACCATTTACAAAACCGCATGAATCCGAAGAGAGGTACACTAACATTTGTGTAAGTTCGTTTGGATGCCCCTTTCTTCTCGAGGGTATGTATCGCTCCAATAAATCGGGTTCACTAGGATCTGACTTCTCCTTGGTGCTAAGCCACCCTGCGCCTATACCATTGACTCTTATTCCGTCCCGCCCCCACTCTAGTGCCAGAGAAGAGGTTAATTGGTGTATTGCTCCTTCAGAGGCACATGGGACCACAGAGTTCCACAAACCTCTCACAGCTAGGTCAGAGGTCATATTTACTATGCGACCTCTTTTATTCTTTAGCATAGTTCGCCCTACTGATTGGCAAGTTAGAAACATGGATTTGAGATTGAAATCCATTAGATTGTCAAATTCCGATTCTGTTACCTCTTCAAACCTTTTTCCAAAATTAACCTTGGCATTATTGACAAGGATGTCTATCGTTCCGAAGTCATCATTTATACTTTGAATAGATTTATCAATGGAAGTTTTGGACATTAGATTAGTTGTTTGGGTGATCACCTTACGTCCATAACCGGATGCCTTGTTGCCAGCTTCTTCCATATCAGAATTTTCCGATCCTATTATTGCTACATCGGCACCTGCCTCTGCTAAAGCACTGGAAAAAAACTTAGTCCAACCCCTACGATCGGCACTTATGACAGCTTTTTTACCTGTTAGATCCCATCCGTCTGGTGTACTCATTGTAGATCTGCTCCTTGAATTAGCGATGTTGGCTATATCGAAATTAAATTTCTAATGGTATCTCTGGTGCATGAAGAGTGGGTGCTATACCGCCAGCTAGACCACCACCATCGATGGCAAAAAACTCTCCATTCATATAATCCGAGGCCTCAGAGGCTAAATAAACTGCCAAGGGGCCCATTTCCGATGGTTGTCCAACCCGGCCAATTGGTATAAATCTTCCGCGCTGTTGGGATCTATCGCTATTTGGGTCGGTGACCTCTGTGGGGATAAATCCAGGGACTATGCAATTTGTGGTAATTCCATATCTGCCTAGGCTTGTTGCCATAGCTCTTGTTAAATTTACAATTCCCCCCTTTCCTGCAGCATATATGTAGTTGTCTCTTCCACCTCTAAACCCAAAACCGGATGACACGTGCACAATTTTCCCTCCACCATTGTCTGCCATATGTTTCGATATCTCTCTGGAACAGTAAAAAGCCGTAGAGAGATTTACATCAATTCCAATCTTCCAACTTTCATCGGTTATTTCCCAAATCGGTTTTGCAGAATCTTCTCTCACAATTCCAGCATTGTTGATCAGAACATCGACTTTTCCGAATTCTGCCAGTACAGTATCGAACAGTGTTTTGATATCGGAGGTGTCTGTTGCATCAGTCGGGATAGCTAATGATCTACGCCCAAAACCTCGAACTAGTTTTGATACTTCTTCGATTGGTTCAAGCCTTCTTGCCGCAATTACCAGATCCGCTCCGGCTTGGGCCATGGCTAGGCACATTTCCTTACCTAAACCAGTACCTCCACCCGTTATGACAACTGTTTTGTTTTCTAAACTAAGTTTTTCAAGCATTTTCGTACTCCAAAATTGATAAGGATCGATTTATCACAATATTTTTCGCCTTTTCGCTAAAGTTACCTCACCAGCATTAGCCGTGAAAAGTGAACCGTCCCTTTTCCGGATTCTTAGTCCACCATCATCACTGATCGATTCGGCCAACCCAACCAAATCATTTTCATTGGGATTTTTTCTGAAAGACAAGGTTACTTCTTCTCCTATCGTGCTCAATTTGTCAGACCACCGTTGGGTTAACGACGCCCCGTCACTAATTTGAGAATGATAAAAATTTAATTGTTTTATAAGCTTTCTTAGAATTACGGAACGGCTTATATACCTTCCTTTCTCACATTTAAGAGACGTTGCTGTCTCTTCAATATCAGTTTGGGCTTTTACGTCGAGATTGACGTTTAATCCAATTCCGATTACGGAAGATACTGCTTTTTCACCTTCTAGAACTGTTTCGATTAGTATTCCTGCAATTTTCTTGCCGTTGATTTGAACATCATTAGGCCATTTAATACTTCCATCGACTCCTAGGGTTTGTTCGCAGGTAGCTAGCACTGCCATCGATGCGAAAATATTAAGGTATTTTAGTTCCTGCTGATTGGATCTAAGTAGTACCGACATTTGTATGTTGTCCCCACTCGGGGATACCCATTTCCTGTCGAACCTACCTCTGCCGGATTCTTGGTAATTTGCTGACACTATGGTTCCGTCTGGCTCCCCTAAAATAGCCAAACGGTTACAGGCTTCCATCGTAGAATTTATTTCTCGCACATGGTGTATGGTTTGCCCAATTTGCATTTTGTTTTTTTACCGTTGATTAGTAGAAATGAACCTTGGCTAAATTTCACTCTAATAAGTTTAGCGCAACGAGTAATTTTGACTAGTATACTCAGGTTGATAATGATATTTATGCCAACTACAATGTGGTTTGACCGGCTTTCGAGTAGCGCCATGTTGAAACCTGCCATGCTTACCGTTTGCCGGAGATAAATAGTTATTCTAATTGGAGGATTCATATTCATGAAAGTGCTTGATGCTGTAGCAAGGATATTAAAAGCTGAAGGAATTGAGTGGGCAGGGTGTTTTCCATCCAATAACCTGATTGAAGCAGTGGCCGAAGTCGGAATCAATCCAGTTATGTTCCGTCAAGAACGAGGAGCAGCAATGGCGGTGGATGGGTTTAGCCGCATGAAAAACCGAGAAGAGTTTGGAGTTTTGATAACCCAGGGTGGACCAGGAGCTGAGAACACGATGGGAGGGTTGGCGCAGGCCTATGCGGATAATGTGCCAATTCTTTATCTCCCCGGTGGCCCCGCAGTGTCAGCCCGATCGGTTAAGCCAAATTTTTCCCCAGCTAGAACTTATGAATCAGTTTCAGTGTCTGCCGAAATAATATTTCAACCCGGTCAGGTAGCCTCTATTATGCGAAGGGCCTTCCACGCCCTAAGAAATGGTAGGCCAGGCCCTGTTATTGTTGAGATTCCCGCAGACGTTGGTGAGATGGAGGTAGATGATTCAGTCGTTTCTTCTTACTCTCCTCCAAAGAGGCATAAATTCGCTCCAGATCCAGCAGAGATTAAGGAGGCGGTTAGATTGTTGCTTGCAGCGAAAAAACCTGTGATCTGGTCAGGGATGGGTGTTTTGATGTCAGGAGGATCTCCGGAGCTCACGGAATTGGCTGAGATTGCCCAAATCCCAGTTTACTGCACGATGCCTGGTAAATCCGGGTTCGACCAAAGACATCCGCTCGCTCTTGGATCTGGAAGTTCTGCAACATCGTTACAGGCAAGGACATGGCTTCAGGAATCAGATGTTTTATTTGGTGTGGGGACTAGTCTTACGCGGACTAGCTATGGGCAACCAATACCAGATGGGAAAGTGATGATACATAATACTGAGACCGTGGCCGATTTGAACAAGGATTTTAATGTTGATGTTGGGTTGGTCGGCGATACAAAACTAACCCTCGGTATGATGGTAGATGAAGTCAAGGCTCAACTTGCCGGGGAAGACAGGAAAGGCTCCTCAGAATTGTCAAGTCAAATTGCTGAAATAAACAATAAATGGATGGCAGAATGGAGCGAAGCTCTTAACTCAAATGAGGTGCCAATTACTCCATACAGGGTCATTGGTGAGATGATTAATGTTCTTGATAAAGAAAATAGTATAGTGACGCATGACGCTGGAGCTCCAAGAGACATCATAATGCCTTTTTATCCTGGCACAGTGCCTCACAGTTATGTTGGTTGGGGTAAAACTACCCACTTAGGTTATGGAATTCCACTAATGACTGGTGTGAAAATGGCATGTCCAGATAAATTCTGTATGAATATCATGGGCGATGGAGCCTTTGGTATGTCGGGCTTGGACATAGAAACTTCCGTTCGAGCGGGTGCACCGATAACAACAATTGTTTTAAACAATGGAGGCATGGCTACCTACCCGGGTGGATATCCGACAGCAAGGGAATCCTTTGGCACAACTTACATGACCGGTGATTATGCCAAGATTGCCGAGGGGCTCGGAGCGGTTGGGATAACGGTGACAAAGCCCGAGGAGATAGCTTCAGCCTTGGAACAGGCAAAACAATTGAATGCGGATGGCAAAACGGTACTCATAGATGTCCATTCAAATTTGGAAGATCGACGATCAAATTTTTAATTGAGTATCCTGATAATTGCTTAAAGGGGGGGTCTTTAAGACTCCCCCTTTTCACTTGATAATATTAATCGAAGCATACTTCTTACCTAAGAAAAATCATATCCCCGAGTGTTATGAGATCAACAATTCAAGGCAATACTAATGTTGTGAAGGGAATTGCCATCCTAATATTGGCCATACTTATATCACTATTTACGGTATTTCTTGCTACAGGCCTTTCTAATAGAACTTCTGCAACGGGAAGGAGCGGCGAACAATTGATAGGGGAAAAGTCACCGGACTTTCTCGCTGCTGTTATAGATGGAGATTCCGTGTCTTTATCAAATTATCTCGGTTCACCAATTGTTCTGAATTTTTGGGCCTCTTGGTGTCCACCATGCAGAGACGAAACACCCCATTTTGAGAAAATTTGGAGATTGTATCGACAAAAGGATGTGGTACTACTAGGAATAAACGTGCAAGATACTTTGGCTGATGCTGATGAATATATTAAGGAATTTGATGTCACATTTACCAATGCAATAGATAAAGACGGAAAAATAATGGTGGACTATGGAGTGACTGGGCTACCAGTTACATTTTTTATAGATCGGGACGGTATTATTATAGGCCGATGGGTTGGTTCAATCGGTGAATCAAGTTTGAAATCGAGGGTCGAGGCATTAGAAAATGACTCATTTCGGAATTTATATGGCTCTGACAAAAACCAAGATGGATTTAGGAGGTTTAATTGATGAGCGATACCTGCAGGCAGATCAAGTTTAATCATTGTGGTGTAGGACTAAATTGTTCAGAATGGGGTGATAGATCTAATCCTTCAATGCTTTTGCTGCACGGCCTGCAAGACTGCGGTAGGAGTTGGGAAGTATTTGCCCAATCCATGTCTACCGAATACTGGGTGGTGGCGCTAGACAGCAGGGGTCATGGTGACAGCGATCATACTCCCGGGCATTATACATTCCGAGATTATGTATCCGATGTCGAGGCAACTATTTCGAAATTAGGCATTGAAAATCCAGTATTGATTGGCCATTCAGCCGGAGGGAGATATGCTTTTTCATATGCTTCTCAGAATCATAACCGGGTTAAAGCGTTAGTAGTTGTTGATATAGATCCAGACAAAGTCAACGAGCCTTCAGCTTCAATGTTCGAAAGGTATAAAAACGAATCTGATGAATGGGATACTTTTGAAGATCTTGTCGACAGAATATGGTCCAGGCAACCCCAGTCTTCAGAAGAAATGGTTAGATTCCAGGCTGAAGTAATGACGGTATCAAAAGCTGATGGAGGGAGGGTATGGAAAAGAGACAGAAACCTCATCGACGAATACGAACGTCCCGATCTTTGGGAAACTTGGAGAGAAGTCGACTGTCCCACTCTCATAATCAGGGGCAGACAAAGCACACTTTTAACCCATGAAACTGCTGTGAAAATGAGAGAGGAGTTGGGCAACTGTAGGCTGGCTGAACTTGAAGGTGGAGGCCACTGGTTTCATCAGGAATCCCCTGGGTCCTTTGAATCTGCCGTTAAATGGTTTCTCAATTCTATTTAGAAACCATTGTTATCGGCCTGTGAAATTGGGTTTTCTCTTCTCAACGAATGCTTTCACACCTTCTTTGTGGTCCGATGTTTGACGGGCAATATCTTGAGCGGGTCCGGCGAGTTTTAAACTTTCCTCGAGGTTAGTGTGCAGTGATTCATGAATAAGCTTTTTTATCAAAGCCATCGAATAAGTAGCTCCGGATGCTATTCGGTGGGCCAGATCCATGGTTTCATTCATTAGCTGTTCGTGCGGGATCATTTTGTTCACTATGCCAAGCTCTAAAGATTCTTCAGCTGAAACTATTTCTCCCGTGTATTGGAGCATGAAAGTTTTTCCCAAACCTATCATACGGGGGAGTTGCCAGCAGGAACCATCCGCAGGTATCAATCCCCTTCTGACGAACATCTCGGAAAACTTGGCATTGGTAGAAGCAAACCGTATGTCGCAAGACAAAGCTATGCCCATTCCCAGACCAATAGCCGACCCGTTCACGGCGGCTATTGAGGGTTTTTGTAGATTGTGCAATCGCAGTGGCATATAACGTACGCCCTCTATCAAGTCCCTCGGCCTTGAATTTAACGCTGACTGTTTGTCCCAGGCTTGATTCAAGAGGTCCCATGGCGTGCTATCACTTGGTATAGCTTTAGGCTCAGAAGACTCGTTATCGTCATTCATGGTTTTGACATTGGCTCCTGAGCAGAAGGAGGGATCGGATCCGGTTAAAACCAACGCGCGGAGTGCAGGAGATGACTCAAATCTGTCGAGCTCTTCTTCCAGCTCCTTCATCATTTCCAATCCTATGGCGTTCCTTGTTTTAGGGTCATGCATGGTTAGTACTAGAACGCCTTGATCACTTTCAGATTTTATGTAGGTCCCGCTCATCTTTTCCTCCAATTGAAATTCTTACTTAATGAGTTTTGACTTGTTGTGATTAACTAGACATAAACCGAGCAATTTCATCAGTCTCAAATTTTGGTAGATCATGTATGTGCTGATTTTCAGCCATTTTGAGTCCATAGCCTAAATCTTTCATTACCCCGATTTTAGTTGCCTTTATCCCATTTTTATTTAGGTTTTTTAATATCGGAGAGTCATACTTCGGGTGTGCACATATCAATAAAGACCCAGAAGCTATCATCCCGAGTATGTTAAGGCCCAGAAGGTCTGAGAATTGTTTAGCTTGGGGTATCTCAGGAATGTCCTCTCTAATTATGTGCATACCTAAACTAGAGGCATATGAAAGCTCCATTAGACCACCCGCTATTCCGCCTTCTGTGATGTCATGCATGGCAGTTATCTCCCCTGATTCTATTGCTATAGATGCATCTTTTACCACGCTGATGCCTGGGTTAAATATGAGGTTTTGTGATTCATAAATTAAGCTTTCTTCAATGCCGTTTTCTCTTAATTTTGTTACTGCCTCGTTGGCCAAAATTGCGCAACCCTCAATTGGGATGGCTTTAGTTAGGATAATTGAATCTCCAATATTCGCCCCCGAAGATTTTATCTCTCTGCCTTTTTTAACCTCTCCTAGCATTACCCCTGATATCAAAGGTCGATCTATTCCTACGGTAATTTCTGTGTGGCCACCGATAATAGATACATTTAATTGCCGACAGGCCTCTGTGATATCTTGAAAGATTCGGTTTATAGAAATTTCGTTATAATTTTCCGGTAAAAGTATTGTTGTCATCATCCATTTTGGTTCCCCCCCCATTACAGCCACGTCGTTGGCATTTATATTTACCACATACCAACCGATCTGGTTTGTTGTGAATGTTATTGGGTCGGTTGTTGCGACAAGATATCGATCTCCCATATCAATTAAGGAGGCATCTTCCCCGGGCGTTGGCCCTGCAACAACCCGTGGATCCGTTGACCTAAGGTTAGTCAGAACCCTTTCTAAGTGTTCTATTGGCAACTTACCTGCTTTCATATGGACAATCCATCGCTGCTTTGAGATATAGAGGTGCTATTATAGCTGCGATATGATAAAAGCGATTTTTTTTGATCTGTATGGAACTTTGGCGGGATTCAAACCATCGCGATATGAAATTCAATCTCAGGCCTGCGACCAGTTTGGTATCTCGTTAACTCAACAAGGTGTTCTTAGAGGTTATGGCCAGGCTGATGCCTTCATGACGAAGCAGAATATATCTCATCCTTTGCGGCAAATGTCAGAAATCGAACGGTATAAATTTTTCTGTGAATATGAAAGAAGAATTATAAGGGGTTCAGGCATAGATGTAGATTTGGAGACTGCTGGGGAAATATGGAATACAGTCAGGGCCATTCCATATGACATGACTATTTTTGAAGACGTTTGGCCTGTTTTGGACGAATTGAGGTCTCGAGATATATGCCTAGGATTACTGTCGAATATGAATCGGTCGGGAAGCAAATTATTGGACGAATTTAATCTGTCAAAACATATGCAGTTTGCCGTGACTTCTTTGGAATTGGGTGTTGAAAAACCCAATCCTCTAAT
Source organism: Dehalococcoidia bacterium UBA6495 (assembly GCA_002435305.1). Lineage (GTDB taxonomy): Bacteria > Chloroflexota > Dehalococcoidia > Lucifugimonadales > UBA826 > UBA11996. Next base: position 32,355 of record DJMH01000036.1, on the reverse strand, counting down.
GTTTAAGAAGGCCCTGGAGGTCGCCTGTGTATCTGAGTTGGAGGCAGTTCATGTCGGCGATCAGATTGGTTCAGATGTTGACGGCGCTGAAAACTCTGGCCTGCGACCGATATTAATTGACAGGGACGGAAATCACTCTGGATTCTCTCGATGTCTGAGGATTTCCAATATGGGACAGTTATTGGATGCTTTAGATTCCTTGGCGGAAGATTTTATGTAGATGCTGTGGATTTGATTAACTCTTCAGACATTCTTGATTGGAATTCCCCTAATTTCTCAACTACCTCTACAAGGCTGTCTTCCCAATTGTCACCAAGTTCAATTAAAGTGGATCTTATCTGCATATTACCTATAGTCCAGCCAGGACCAATTAGGTTTTGCAGCGCAATTCTCATTCCTCCCACCTCAAAGGGAAACTGGATAACCAGTTTTTCACCTGTTTTTCGAATATATTCCATACCAGTTAACGATGCTTTGATCTTGAGCCTAACAGTAAAAAGAAGGTTTAAAGCTTGCCAGGGTAGTGGGCCGAACCGATCCTTTAACTCTTGGTCTATCAAGTCAGTTTCATCCAATGTGCGACATTTGATCAATTTTTGATATATATCTAAACGTGAAGGAAGATCTTCTATATAGTCTTGAGATATTCCAGTAGGAATTCCCAAATCTATGCTTACTGTATTAGGTTGGAGAGAACCGGGGTGATTTGGATCGTCTGGTGGAATATCTTGAGATCGTAAATCTTCAACAGCTGTTGCTAAAAGCCGAGTGTAAAGTTCGAAACCGACAGCATGGATATGACCACTTTGCTCGGCTCCCAGTATGTTTCCGGCTCCTCGGATTTCTAAGTCTTTCATAGCTATTTTGAAACCTGAACCGAGTTCAGTTGCCGATAACATTGCTTTTAGCCTTCTTTCGGCCGATTCTGTCATGGTGTGACTTTTAGGTATGAGTAGATATGAATATCCTCTTTTAGAACTCCTGCCGATTCTTCCTCTTAGTTGGTAAAGCTGTGCTAGTCCAAATGAATCTGCTCGGTTTACTATCAATGTGTTTGCATTAGCTATATCCAACCCAGATTCTATTATCGTTGTACAAAGTAAAACATCGGTTTCACCTTGCGAGAAAGCCATCATTGATCTCTCTAGCTCTCTTTCTGACATCTGACCATGAGCGATGCCTATTTTCGCGTCTGGGACCAAGGCTCGAATATATTCGGACATATATTCGATGTTATAAACCCGATTGTGCAAGAAATACACTTGTCCTTGGCGATCCATCTCTCTAAGTATTGCCTCTCTAATCAGTTCGTCACTAAATTCAGACACATAGGTTTTTATCGGTAGTCTTTCTTCTGGAGCGCTTTCTATCGTGCTCATGTCTCTGACTCCGGCCAACGACATATGTAACGTTCTTGGTATAGGAGTGGCAGAAAGGGTTAGTATGTCCACTTGGCTTCGCATTTGTTTAAGTCGTTCTTTATGTACAACCCCAAATCGTTGTTCTTCATCTATTATCACTAGACCTAAATCCTTGAATCTGACATCCTTCTGAACTAGTCGGTGTGTGCCAATGCATATGTCGACTGTTCCATTTATTAAGGCTTTTAAAGTTTCCTTTTGAGCCATATTTGATTTAAATCTGCTCAATACAGATAAGTTGATAGGGAAACCATTCATCCTTTCCGAGAAAGTTTCAAAGTGTTGTTGTGCTAGGACCGTGGTTGGTACTAACACAGCAACTTGCTTTCCATCCATTACTGTTTTGAAAGCTGCCCTTAGAGCCAATTCCGTCTTACCGTATCCGACATCCCCGCATATGAGCCGGTCCATGGGACGGTCAGATTCCATGTCGTCTTTTATTTCTACTAACGTGGAAATTTGATCCACAGTTTCTTCGTAGGGGAAGGATTCTTCCAGTTCGAATTGCCATTTTGTGTCGGGACCAGTAGCGTGGCCCTTACTCACCTGTCTTGCCGCGTATATTGAAAGCAATTCCATTGCCATTTCGCGAGTTGACTTCTCGACTCTAGTTTTTGTCCGAGACCATTCTTGAGTTCCCAGTCTCGTGAGTGAGGGAGACCTATCCATAGGAGCTACATAGGGCGCAACCCTGTCTATATGCTGCATTGGAACATACAGCTTATCCCCCTGAGCATACTGGAGAATTAAATATTCATGGTTACCAGATTCTTCATACTTGCTATCAGTACCAACAAATCTAGCTATACCGTGTTCCACGTGAACCACGTAATCACCAGGAGATATTTCTTCAAAAAAAGTTTCCCTTGATACTTTATTAGTTCTTCTTGCCCGCCTGCGTTTCGCGATGCCAAATATTTCCTTGTCACCTAGAAGGGTTAGACGATGTTGTGGCGTATTAATTACAAATCCGTCTCCAATATTGGCAGTGTCAATCGGGGTTATGGATAGGGGATGTAAATCAATTATGGAACTGTTGGCTGGAGGTTCAGAGGGGCTTAAATCTTTTAAGAGTTCTTTTAATCTTGAATGGTGAGAGGTAATAGCAATCACCCTACCTCCTCCCTTTGTGAACTCAGACGTATCCTCCGATAAGGCGTCTAGGTCACCTTTATATAAGGGAGGGGAACTAAATGGCATTGGGTGAGTATTGTTATTGTCCAGGTCTGATGCTCCCCAGGGCATCAGAAATATGGTTTTCTTTAATTTCTCTATTGAGTTTTCTATTTCGCTCCAAGAAATTCTATCGGTCGGAAAATTGAGTGGAATCTCTCCCCGGTTTTCCTTTACCATTTTTAACTGATTTGCCCGTTCCTCAACATTCCATACAGAATTCATCGCATCCACGTTTCTGTATGAAATCACTAACCCATTCTGAGGGAAATAATCAAGCAAGGTCCCGTTGTTGAAAAAGCCGGAATATAAACCCAATTCTTCAATTTGACGTCCGTTTAACAGATCATCAATTTCAGAATTAAATCGAGTTATTTCTTCAGGATTGCATTGCGAAAGATCCACGTGAGAAAGCAGTCGGGCAAATTCATCTGCGGAAGTTGATGATATTAAAGTTTCTTTAGCTGGACTGATGGAGAATCCATCGACAATATCTATTGATCTTTGGCTGTCTGGATCAAAAGTCCTTATACTGTCTATCTCATCACCCCAAAGTTCGATTCTATAGGGCATATCCTCTCCTATTGGATATACGTCTATGATTCCACCCCTTCTACTGACGGTGCCTGATTCCGACACATTTGATTCAAAAGAGTAACCCATCTGCTGCCAGTAATTGACCATTTCTTCTAGATTTACTTTGTCTCCCTGTACATAGGAACACGAATTTTCTTTAAATGATTTGATTGAGATTGTTTTTTGAGCGAGGGCCGACGCTGAAGTTACTACAACCAATGGCTCTGAATTATTTTTTACCAAGCAGTCTAAAGTTCTTAGTCTTTCTCGAGATGTGGAAAGATCTTCTGTCAATCTCTCGAATGGCAAGATTTCACTTTCACCAAACCTGAGTGGTTCTGTGTCACTGCCCATCCAAGCAGATAAATATTCATGAAGACGTCTCGAATGCTCTGGGCTAGGGCAGATAAGCAAAATAGGCATTTGCAAATCTTTCCATAGAGATGCTGTAAAAAAAGGTACAGCCTCATCTATAATCTGAACACGGGTTTCAGGTTTTCCCTTCATGATTTCAGACACCAATTCTTGATAATTGGCATCAGATTTCAAAAGCTCTGTTAGTTTTATAAGATCCATTATTTTATCAAATATGTTCTAACGACAAATGACCGATCCCCCCCAGGACCGGCCTTCTTTTCTAATGTTACCATCACTTTGATCTAAGGAAATTATTTTCCATTAAGGCGATTTCGATTTCTTTATAAGTTGCCAAGCCTTCAAATCTACCTTTTATTACACCTTTTTGGTCTACTAGGAATATCCAAGGCTCGCTCGGTAGATTCCAATCCTTAACCGCTTGGACAACTTTGGCATTGGATATATCTCCTTTTATTTCCGTCGGGTTTTCATAGATTTCGACATGTATAAAGACCACGTCTTCAGAGAAATCGGAATGTAAATTTTTTACAATATCTATTTGTGGACCGCAGGTACCAGTTGTACAAAATGCAGGTGATCCGAAGAGAATTAGAGCGGCTTTTCCTTCCTTGATTGATTCGGCGATGGAGTATTCATAAAAAGGTTTGTAAGGGGTGCTATCAGTCGTGATGTTACTGAGGTTTCCTGAAAGATTGGCAGTAGTGTTATTTGATGGGAATGCCTTGTCCCCTATTGACGGAGCATGACTTTTCTCAGTTACTTCGATAACCGATGAGGTCTTCTTTTCAATGCCACCCGCGGATTTGAACGATACTCCTACTCCCCATTTGCCTGGTACGTCAAAGGTGACATTGCTGGTGTAAACGCCTTTATCTCCAATAGGCCACTTTTGAAATTTAGCGCCCAAAGTCTCTTTCAGTACGGGTTGATCATCGTTTTGGAAAAAGAAAGTTTCAAGTTTAACTTCCTCATTTTTGACTGCTCCTATGCCGGGCTCAATGATTCCAAAGGCAAGTCTGTGAGTTCCGACACTCAAATCACTAACAGCGAAGGCAATACGGGCTTTTTGAATTGAAGGGCTTTCATTTGGAGAAATTTCCGAATTATTATTTGCATTTTGGCTGCAGGAAACGCTCAATAGCGTAAGAAAAATAAATGAAACACAAAAATGTATTTTGATTGATTTCATATCGAAGGCTTTTGGGCTCTTTGAGACAATTTCAAGATTGGCTGCCTCGCGAAGAAAAACAAGATAGTAGCAACAAGGTAGGCGACTAATGCAAAAATAAACAGTTGTTTGTACCCACCGGTTCTGTCATATAGGATTGCGCCTATTATAGGCCCCAAGCCTAGCCCAATGGTTTGAAATGGCCCCATAATTCCTGAGATTGAACCAAAGGAATGCCGACCATAATAGTTCGCTATTATCATACCACCCAACACATTGAGACCTCCGGTGGCGGCTCCCCAAATGACCACACAGGCAAATCCTGGGTAACCACCTTCGATAACTAGAAAAATGGAAGTCACCCCTAAGGACATCGGGAGAGCAGATAATACTAATTTTCGTGGAGAATATATATCAGATAAAAACCCCCAAATTGGATTACAAAACGCGTTTAAAAGGGTGCTAAGAGTCCAAGCAAGAGCTGCCATAGTTACAGATAAGCCAGATTCATGTAGGTAAGGCACTAGCTGAAATCCTATGGTTCCAGACGTAAGTATTATTAAAAATTCAGCGGCTACTACTGCCCACAATGCAAAGGTCTTTGCGGCTTCGCCTGCTGACCAAATCTCCCGATCGGTATCAGGGCCTTTCCCGAGATTGCTAGCTGAATCCGGAGGACTAATATTTTTTTCTGTGCCGTCGGGTAAAAGCCCTATTGATTCAGGGTCTTTTCTAACGAATATTAATAAAGGCAGCGCCAATATTATGGAATACACCCCAAGCAATTTATAGGCGGTTCGCCAGCTAGACCAAGCGCTCACCAATGTGATTAGTTGTACATTTATGGCTCCAAAGCAAGGTCTGGCCATCGATACTATGCCAAGGACCAGATTTCTTTTTCTTTCAAAAAAATTCACGGCTACAGTTCGAGGCATGACCCCTATCAGCACGGGGTTACCTAACCCCCTCGCAATGATGTAGGCGACATAGAAGTGCCATACTGCTGTCATGCCTCCTATCCAGAAAAAACATCCACCGACTATAATGGACGTTAGCGGCATTACTAACCTTGGCCCGTGAGTATCGGCGATTTTTCCGAATACAGGTGTTAACAGGCCAGCAACCCAGGTACCGATGGTTATACAAAGCGCGATAGTACTTCTATCCCAACCCGTATCCTCATATATAAGAGTTTGAATTCCCGCGAGGGTAACTTGGGCTGATCCTGACGCGGCATAAGTTCCCATAGCCCCAACCGCGATAACTATCCAACCGTAGTAGACAGTGGTTTTAGGTGTCCAAGATGCTGCTCGTTTCAACAATTCCATCAGGGAATTTTAACACTGTGAATTCTTATATAATCGGGGCTGAAAAACCTTGGGAGGACAGTTAGATGAAAATTTCAGATGTCAGTATTGAAGTTATAGAACGAGAAATACCTGACACGGGACTGGATTCTGATCTTGGAAGGTTCTCCGGCTCTGTCGAGCAAGGAGTCTTGCGCATTTTTACTGATGAAGGAATCGAAGGGAATTGTTTTTTGGGGGAATTCCGCAAGGGCTCTACTGCTCTTTATGACCCTATTTTGACGGTTCTTAAACCTGAGTTGGTAGGAATGCAGGTTGCGAAGAGAGAATGGTTGTGGAGTAGGCTGGGGATATTATCGGCCCGAAAAGGTCTAAGTATGTCAGCTTGGGCTCCTGTCGATATCGCACTTTGGGACGCTGCCGGAAAACAAGCGGGTGTTCCTATACACGAGCTGCTAGGGAATCAAAGAGGTGAGATTGATGCTTATGCTACTTACCCGCCTCGGCATGTCGATAGTGCGGGGTATGTAAAAGAGGCGGAAGAGATAATTAGTAGAGGTTTCAAGGCCTACAAGATTCATCCAGGCGTAATGGAGACTGATGAAGTTGTGAAAACGGTAAGTATGGTAAGGGAGCGAGTAGGTCCTACTGTGAAGCTTATGCTTGATCCAAACTGTGGATACGACTACCAGAAAGCCCTTGATATAGGCCAGGCTTTAGATAGGAATGCATTCTATTGGTACGAAGACCCTGTCTCTCATTTTGATTTAGACGCAATTGCTGAATTGACAAGGAGGTTGAAAGTTCCCATTTGTATGAGTGATCAGTCGGATAATCAATTCTACTGGGGAGCCAATGCCCTGAGAACAAGGTCCAATAGGTTGCTTAGAGGAACCTCAGCCAAGTTGGGAATAACAGGACTTAAGAAGTTATGTTCTATGGCGGAAGGCTTTGGCTATAACTGCGAGATCGGGACAGCTGGGAATTCCCTAATGAACATAGCTAATTTGCATGTGATTTATTCGGTACCAAACTGTGCTTTCTATGAATATTGGATGCCTGCGGGGGCTCACCAATTTGGGCTTCTTGAGGATGTTGTGCCAAATAACGAAGGGGTCATCACAGCAACCCGCCTGCCTGGATTGGGATACCAAATTGATTGGGATTACATAGAAAAACATAAAAAA